>NZ_JBFAET010000082.1:0-39653 GCF_040642095.1 Streptomyces sp. NPDC020362 | reverse complement strand
CTCCGCCGCGTGGGCGCGAGAAGCCACCGCGCGCCCACGCGGCGGAGCCCGCACCCGCAGCTCCCGCCTCCTGGGCGCCTCAGGTACCCGCAAGAGGAAGTGCAGCGGCGACGAGCTTCCCGTTGGCCGCCGCCTTGTCCAGCGCCTCCCGCAGCAGATCCTCCCGGGGCTGTCGCCCGATGGACCCCACCGGCGCCGCGAACATCAGCACCTGCTGGTGCTTGTTGGCCGCCGACCGCCAGCTGTCGGTCACCTGGAGCGGCTGGTGCGCCTGCCACCAGGCCACCGGCTGCCCGCCGCCCGCGCCGGGCTGGAGCACCGCGTGCAGCTGGCCCACGGCCACCAGTACCGACCAGCCGTGCAGCACCGGCGGAACGGACGCCAGCTCGGTCACCGGCATGAAGCCCTGCTCGATGAGCAGCGGAAGGAAGTCGTCGCCCGCCCCGGTGGAGCCCGGGCGCACGATCGGCGCGGTCGGCTCGACGACCAGCGCGGGGTGCAGTTCACCCTCGATCAGGACGAGTCCACTGGTCACGCCGAGCACGGCCTGCTCGGGCACCGCCTGGTGCGGCCGGCCGCCGGCGGCCATGTCGGTGCCGGTGCCGCCGATGGAGCGGACGGCGCCCTGCAACTGCTCCTCGGTGACCTGGACGACCTGTGAGGGCAGGCAGCTGGCGTGGGCGAAGGCGAGCACGGCGGTCTCGTCGCCGACGAACAGAACGGTGCTGGTGCGCTCCTGCTCGGAGTCGCCCGGGGTGCGGCAGGAGGTGCAGTCGTAACTGCCCGGGGCGTTCTCTCCGGCGAGCAGCCGGTCGGCTTCTTCGTCGCCGATCTCGGCGCGTACGGCGTCACTGACGTCGAGCATGCGCGGCACGGTGGCTCCCTCGGGATGCGGTGCTGGGTCGGCCGGGTGGCTCCCGGCCCATGAGCCCCGGGGTTCCGGGCTCATGAAGAAGACAACGGACGTCCTGTGGTGGGAGTCACGCCCCGGGAGGAACGGAATCGAACCATCCACCGCACAGGGTCACCTCCGGTACGGAATCGGGCACTCACCGTCAACTCATCGCGCTGTCAAGGAACTTGAAAGGGTGAAGTGGCTCACAGCCCGCCCCGGCGGGTGGTCGATAAATCAGGAAATCAGGGCATGAAAGGGCTGGCCGAAAATTGCCGATACCAGCGGTAACGGCGAACTGGCCTGGAAGGACGGCGAGTTGGTTGATTCCGGCCGCCCGACCTCCCTACATTCCTCCGCCGTGTGCAACGAGCACCGCTCGGGTACGTCCGCCGACCGGCACCAGGCAGAGCACCGTCGCCTGCACCGGTCGTGGCGGACGGGACGGGCGCGACGAACCGCGGTCATCCGCGGCAGGACGCGTCTCGTCCGGGGGAGCCCGGGTTCGTGGAGAGGGAATTACATGTCCGAGTGTGCCGATACCACCCGCAACGCCGATCGTCACGACAGCGCCCGCAAGGGACGTACGACGGCCGCCCTCGCCGGGGCGGCGCTGCTGGCCCCGCTGGGGCTGCTGGCCGTGAGCGGCAATGCCGTCGCGGCGGACAACGGAGTGTGGGACCGCATCGCCCAGTGCGAGAGCGGCGGCAACTGGCACATCAACACCGGCAACGGCTACTACGGCGGGCTCCAGTTCTCCGCCGGCACCTGGCGCGCGTACGGCGGCACCGCCTACGCCCCGACGGCCGACCAGGCCTCCAGGAGCGCCCAGATCGCCGTCGCCACCAAGGTCCAGCACGCCCAGGGCTGGGGCGCCTGGCCGGTCTGCTCGGCCCACGCCGGAGCCTCCGGCGCCGCACCGGCGTCCGCCCCGTCCGGCACGAGCACCGACAAGGGCAGCGTGACGACGAAGTCCGCGCCCGTGAAGTCCGTACCGGCGAAGTCCGTACCGGCGAAGTCCCCTTCGGCGAAGGCGCCGGAACGCGCGGCCGGTCACACCGACCGCAGTGCCTCCCGTGGCGACTACACGGTCCGTGAGGGCGACACCCTGAGCGCCATCGCCGCCCGGCACGGGACCACCTGGCAGCGGGTCTACGCCGCGAACAAGAAGGTCATCGGCGACGACCCGAACCTGATCGTGCCCGGCCAGCGCCTCGTGCTGTGAGCAGGCCCCGGGTGCCGGTCACCTGACGTGCACAGCCGCTGTCCAGGTCCAGGACAGCGGCTGTCCGCATCTGCTGGCAGACTCGGCCCCATGTTGGAGACCTCGGCACGTCTGCTGCGCCTGCTCTCACTGCTCCAGGCCCACCGCGAATGGTCGGGCGCCGAACTCGCCGGGCGGCTCGGCGTCACCCCGCGCACGGTCCGCCGGGACGTGGACCGGCTGCGCGAGCTGGGATACCCGGTCAACGCGAGCCCCGGCACCGGGGGCGGCTACCAGCTGGGCGCGGGTGCCGAACTGCCCCCGCTGCTGCTGGACGACGACGAGGCCGTCGCGGTCGCCGTCGGCCTGCGCACCGCCGCCGGACAGGGCATCGAGGGCATCGGCGAGACGTCGGTGCGCGCCCTCGCCAAGCTGGAACAGGTGCTGCCGAACCGGCTGCGCCGACGGGTGAGCGCCCTCAACGCCTTCACCGTGCCGATGCTGCGCGTCGGTCCGCCGTCGTCCCCCGTCGACCCGGCCGTGCTCACCGAACTCGCCCATCTGTGCCGGGACGCCGAGCGGTTGCGTTTCGCATACCTGAGCCACGACGGCACCATGAGCCGCCGTACCGTCGAACCGCACCGGCTGGTGTGCACCGAGCGGCGCTGGTACCTGGTCGCCTGGGACGTGGACCGGGAGGACTGGCGGACCTTCCGCGTCGACCGCCTCACCCCGAAGCCGCCGCACGGCCCGCGGTTCACCCCGCGCAAACCGCCGGCCGAGGATCTCGCCGCCTATGTCTCGAAGGGCGTCTCCACGCGCGCGTACGCCATGCACTCCGCCGTCCGCCTGCTGGTGCCGCTGAGCGAGGCCGCCGAGCGGATCTCACCGTCCGCGGGGACGCTGGAGGCCGACGGCGAGGACGCGTGCATCCTGCGCAGCGGCGCGCCGAACCTGGAGGTGATGGTCATTCACATCATGATGATGGGCATCCCTTTCGAGGTGCTGGAGCCCGCCGAGCTGAACGAGGTCATCAAGGCGGTGCGTGACCGGCTCGACGCCGCTCTGGCGCGGGCTGCGGGGCCCTCGGCACCCGGACCCGCGAGCTGACGCGATGCGCTCGCCGGGCGAGTACTGCGGCCGAGGGCTCACGGCGGTCGTGTGCCGAATCGGTGAAATTCCTATGCGGCGTCAGCTCCCGCGGCGGTCCGCCGGATTCCTTGGAGAATCGCACTCATGGCCCGGTCCCATCGCCACTTCGGCGCTTTCGGCCGGGTAATTCGGAGAAGCCCTCGGACGCCCGGGAATGCCGTTCGATTACATCGGTGAGCGGTACGGAAACCCCCGTACGTGTGATGGAGTTCGACGGAAACGGGTGTCGGGAACCTGTGACAGAAGTGTGACCGGAGGGGGACCGGCGGGGGCTGCCGCCGGTGACGGCTTCCGTCACCGCGCGATGCGGCCTAGCGTGGCCGCATGGCACCGATTCCCACTCCGCCAGCGGAGCCCCAGGACAGCCCGGACGGGTACGTCGGCCTCGACGCGGCGAGCGCCGAGCGGCTCGCCCGGGAGCGGGGGTGGTCGACCGTGCGGTCGCTGCCGCCGGGCGCGATCATCACCATGGAGTACCGCGTGGGGCGGCTCAACTTCGAGGTGCGCGACGGCCTGGTGGCCCGCGCCTGGAAGGGCTGAGCCCCTCCGCCCGCCCCCCGACGACGAAGGCCCCGCTCCCGGAAGAGGGAGGCGGGGCCTTCGTCGTGGCGGCGGGGGGTGTGCGTACCGGACCCCGCTGCCGTGGTGGAGCGTCAGCCGCCCGTGAGGGGGCGGGCCGGCTGTGAGGTGCCGCGCGGCAGGCGGTCGGCGTGCGGCAGCCGGTCGGCATGCGGCGGGCGCCGGCTGCCCACCGGGGTGACCGGGGTGCGCTCCGAGCGCGCCGTGTGCGGGCCGGGGGCCAGATGGATCGGGGGCCGGGACGCCCGCACCGTCGACACCGGCTCGCGCGCCGGGGCGGACTGCTCGGCGGTCGCGGGACGCGGCTTGAGCAGCACCGGCGCGGGTGTGACCGGGACGGCGGGCGCGGGCACCGTACGGCCGCGGCGGGCGCGCCAGCGGTCGCGCAGGTCGAAGAGCGCGGTCTCGGTCCTGGCGATCAGCGGCTCGAACCAGGGCAGGGCGAGCATGATCAGCAGGCCCGCGGCCCAGCCCAGCAGCACGTCGCTCAGCCAGTGCGTACCGAGGTAGACGGTGGTGAGGCCGACGCCGAGCGAGGTGACCGCGGAGAGCGCGGACAGCCAGCGGCGCGCCCTCGGGGTGGAGGCCAGATAGGCCAGGATCCCCCAGGTCACCACGGCGTTGGCGGTGTGGCCGCTGGGAAATATATCGCCGCCCAGGCCCATCTCGTTCGAGCCGATCACGGTTGCGTAGTGCGGACCGAGCCGCCCCATGCCGAGCTTGGCGGCGCCGACCGTGATGTTCAGCAGGAGCAGGGAGGCAGCCAGGGTCAGCAGCGGGCGGAGCGTGTGCTGGCGCCAGGAGCGCCAGCCGAGCCAGGCCGCGACCATCACGGCGGTGGGGCCGCGCTGGCCCAGCACCACGTAGTAGTCGAGGAAGGCGTGGATCTCCGGCCACTGCTGGTACGGCCGGAAGAACATGACCTGCCAGTCGAGCCGGACCAGCCAGGAGGTGATCACCACGGCCCAGACGATCGCCAGGTAGAAGGCGAGGGTCGCGGTGAACAGCACGACCCGGTGCCGGCTCATCCGCGGCACATCGATGTGAGCCGGTCGTTCCGGCTCACGGTCCAGCCTGGCGAACACCCGGTCCAGACTCCGGGTGAGGTTTCGTTCGGTACGCACCCAATCGACGTTACAGCGAGTGAGCTCTGTTCCCGGTCGATACAGCGGGTTTGTGATGACGATGTGATGTGGGAAACCTCTCAGGCGCGGTCCGAATTCCTGGGATTCCGCAATCCTGTGAGCCTGCTTCCTGCAATTCCTTTGATCATGTTGTGGGGGCAGTTTTATGGCACTTATGAATTCGTTCACCGAATCATGGGGCGGAATTCAGAGGGTGCTCACGGGTGCCCCGGAGTTGATCATGGGGGACCGGAGCCGTTCAGCCAGAAGGCTCCATAGACCGCCGTCACCACCGCCACACACACGGTGACCAGCACCGACCTGGACGTCCGCAGCCGGGCGAGGGCGCCCGCGAGGGGGAAGAGCAGAGGGAAGGCGGGCATCAGCAGCCGCGGCTTCGACCCGAAGTAGCTCGACGCGCACAGGGCGAGCGCGAGCACGACGCCCGTGTACACCAGCAGCGCGACGGGCTGGCGCTGGCGCACGCCGGTCACGTAGAGCCAGATCAGCAGGGCGACGCCGATGGTCAGGCCCGCGCCGGCCAGGGCCGACGGAAAGGACGTGAACTTGTCGGCCACGAAGCGGGCGAAGGCGTATCCGCCGTCGAACCCGTTGCGCCAGCCGGCCTGTACGTCGAGATACCCGAGCAGACCCTGGCCGGTGCGGTGGCCGACCCAGAGCACATAGCCGGCGGTGCCCAGGGGGGCGAGGGCCATGCCGAGGGCGCGCCGCCAGGCCGGTGCGCCGGTGGCGAGGGCGGGGGCGTGTGCCTCGCCATGCGCGCCTCCCGTAGAAGATGGAGCGCGCGTCGCCTGATGCGCGCCATCCCCGGTGGCCGTGCGCTCGGCGTGTGCGCCCCGCGTGCTTCTGTCTCGCACGAACGAGGTCACGCCCGCGACCCACACCGCCGCGACCACCGCCAGCCCGACGGGGCGGGTCAGCCCGGCCAGCGCCGCCAGGGCGCCCGCACTCACCCACCGGCCGGTCAGCACCGCATACAGCGACCACGCGGCCAGTGCCGTGAACAAGGACTCGCTGTAGGCCATCGACTGCACGATCCCGACCGGCAGCACCGCCCACAGCAGCACCGCGCACACGCCCACCCGCCGCCCGCGGTCACCCTTGCGGGGCGGCGCCCCGCGCCCCTCCTCCGAGCGCCCGTGGACGAGGTCCGCGACCGCGAAGATCCCCCAGGCCGCCGCAAGCGAGGAGAGCAGACCGACCACGAACCCGGCGTCCGCGTACGACAGCGGCGCGACCGCGTGCAGCAGCCGCTCCAGCCAGGGCAGCAGCGGAAAGAACGCCAGGTCGGAGTGGACGTCGCCGTTCGGCAGCCGCACCTCGTACCCGTAGCCCGGTCCGGCGACCCGCGAGTACCACAGGGAGTCCCACCGGGCGGTCAGCAGCGTGTACGCGCTCTTGCCGCGCGCGGCGCTCCACGCGGCCAGCACGACCAGGCCCAGGGCGCGGACGGCCGCGTACCCGAGCAGGGCCGGCGCCGCCCGGCGCAGCAGCGGGGCGCGGAGCGGAGCCACGCGCGCGTCAAGATCGGTCACGGGCTCGATTATCGACCGAGCGGGGAACCGGGCCGCACGTCGGGGCGTGGTCAAGAGCAGGTGAAGTGGCGTACGCCACATGGGTTCGGTCCTGCGTGTGAGAGGTCCGCCACGCGTCCGCGCGGCGAACTCGCGTACGCTGACGAGTCACTCACGTGGCTTTGCGCGGGCCGGAGACACCGCTCTTCTCCGGCCGTACGACGGGGAGTCCCCACCCCGTCCGTCCGCTGCACGCGAGGGATCATCTGGGAGGTACGTACATGTCCGGGACGACCACGGCTGCCGCCCGGCCGCGCCGTCGGGCGGCCGGGGCCGGTGCCAACCGCTGGGTCGTCCTCGTCGTCCTCTGCGTGAGCCTGCTGCTCGTCGCCCTCGACGCGACCGTGCTGCACGTGGCGGTCCCCGCCGTCACCGAGGACCTCAGGCCCGGCGCCATAGAACTGCTCTGGATCGTCGACATCTACCCGCTGGTCTGCGCCTCGCTGCTGATCCTCTTCGGCACGCTGGGCGACCGGGTCGGCCGGCGCCGCATCCTGCTGCTCGGCTACGCCCTCTTCGGTGTCGCCTCCGCCGTGGCCGCCTTCGCGCAGTCCGCCGAGACCCTGATCCTCGCCCGTGCGCTGCTGGGCGTCGGCGGCGCGATGATCATGCCCGCGACGCTGTCGATCCTCCGTCAGGTCTTCCCCGACCGGCGCGAGCGCGCGGTGGCCATCGGTGTCTGGAGCGCGGTCGCCGCCGTCGGCGCGGCGGTCGGACCGCTGCTCGGTGGCTTCCTGCTGGAGCACTTCTGGTGGGGCGCGGTCTTCCTGGTCAACATCCCGCTGATGCTGGTCAGTCTGCCGGTCGGGCGGATGCTGCTGCCCGAGTCGCGCGGCGACGGCAGCGGCCCGTGGGACGTGGTCGGCGCGCTGATGGCGGCGCTCGGCCTGTTCGGCGTCGTACTGGGGGTGAAGCGGCTCGGCGGCGGGGAGCCGGTGGCGAGCCCGTTCACCCTGGTGCCGCTGCTGGTGGGCGCGGCGCTGCTCGTCCTCTTCGTGCGGCGCCAGGGGCGGCGCCCGCATCCGCTGGTGGACCTGCGGATGTTCCGGCGGCCGGCGTTCAGCACCTCGGTGGGCTGCATCGTGCTGGCGATGCTCGCCCTGGTGGGTCTGGAGCTGATAGCGGCGCAGTACCTGCAGCTGGTGCTCGGCCTGTCGCCGCTGGCGACGGGCCTGAGGCTGCTGCCCCTGACGATCGCGGCGATGGCGGCCGGCCTCGCCGGTGCGCGGATGCTGCGCCGCTTCGGGCCGCGCCGCATGGTCTGCTTCGGCTTCTGCCTCACCGCCGCGGCGGTCGTGACGCTGACCGCGATGGGCGCCGCCGACAACGCGGCCCTGCTGCTGTCCGGCTTCGTGCTGCTCGGCTTCGGCCTGGAGACCACGCTCTTCGGGGCGTACGAGTCGATGCTGAGCGAGGCGCCGGCCGAGCAGGCCGGCGGGGCGGCGGCGATCGGCGAGACGTCGTACCAGCTGGGCGCCGGGATCGGGATCGCGCTGCTCGGCAGCGTGATGAACGCGGCCTACGCGCCCGGTCTCGATTCGGTGCCCGGCGTGCCCTCACGCGCGTCGGACGCCGCGGGGCATTCGCTGGGCGAGGCCTACGAGATCGCCGGGCGGCTCGGCGGACCCGCGGGGGATGCCCTGCGCCGGGCGGCGCGGGACTCCTTCGTGCACGGACTCCACGTCACACTGCTGGTGAGCGCGGTTCTGCTGCTGCTCGGCGCCGTGATCGCGCTCCGGCTGCCCCGGGTGATGCAGTGCGGCGAGGAGAGCGTGCAGCGCGCCGCCGAGGTGGAGCTGCCGTCCCCGCGGGAGGCCGCGAAGCCGAGGGTGTCGGCCTGACCTCGGCCGTCGACGTACGGGACACTGCTGCTCTGGACGTACAGGACACTGCGCCGTAACGTCGGCTGCAGCGTCGTAACTAGCGCTGCTAGTTTTCACCGTGTCCCAGTGTGCCGGAGGGTGTTCCATGTCCGCGTCCAAGTTGCCCCCGTTCGATCCCGCAGACCCGCTCGGGATCGACGACCTGCTGGACCCGGAGGACCTCGCCGTCCGGGACACCGTCCGCAGCTGGGCGGCCGACCGCGTCCTGCCGCACGTCGCCGACTGGTACGAGAAGGGCGAGCTGCCCGGCATCAGGGAGCTCGCGCGCGAACTCGGCGGCATCGGCGCGCTCGGCATGTCCCTCACCGGGTACGGCTGCGCCGGCGCCACGGCCGTGCAGTACGGCCTCGCCTGCCTGGAGCTGGAGGCCGCCGACTCGGGCATCCGGTCCCTGGTCTCCGTGCAGGGCTCGCTCGCCATGTACGCGATCCACCGGTTCGGCAGCGAGGAGCAGAAGCAGGAGTGGCTGCCCCGCATGGCCGCCGGCGAGGTGATCGGCTGCTTCGGGCTCACCGAGCCCGACCACGGCTCCGACCCCGCCTCCATGCGCACCCACGCCAAGCGCGACGGCGACGACTGGGTGCTGAACGGCCGCAAGATGTGGATCACCAACGGGTCGGTGGCCGGGGTGGCCGTGGTCTGGGCGCAGACCGAGGACGGGATCCGCGGATTCGTCGTACCGACCGACCGGCCCGGCTTCTCGGCGCCCGAGATCAAGCACAAATGGTCCCTGCGCGCCTCCGTGACCAGCGAACTCGTCCTGGACGACGTACGCGTGCCCGCCACCGCCGTGCTCCCCGAGGTCACCGGTCTGCGCGGTCCGCTCAGCTGTCTCTCGCACGCCCGCTACGGCATCGTCTGGGGCGCGATGGGAGCCGCGCGCAGCAGCTTCGAGACGGCCGTGGAGTACGCGAGGACGCGCGAGCAGTTCGGACGGCCCATCGGCGGCTTCCAGCTCACCCAGGCCAAACTCGCCGACATGGCGGTCGAACTGCACAAGGGGATCCTGCTCGCCCACCATCTGGGGCGGCGGATGGATGCCGGCCGCCTGCGTCCCGAGCAGGTCAGCTTCGGCAAGCTCAACAACGTCCGCGAGGCCATCGAGATCTGCCGTACGGCGCGGACGATCCTCGGTGCCAACGGGATCTCCCTCGAGTACCCCGTCATGCGGCACGCGACCAACCTGGAGTCGGTGCTCACCTACGAGGGAACCGTCGAGATGCACCAGCTCGTGCTGGGCAAGGCGCTCACCGGGCTCGACGCCTTCCGCTGAACCCCGCGAGCGGGGCGGGGCGGGGCCGGTGAGCGGCCCTGCCTCAGCTCTGGTTGAAGAAGCCGCCGTCGCGGTGGGCCGCCGGCTCACCGCTGATGATCTCCGTGTTCGACGGCGTCAGCAGGAAGACGCGGTTCGCGACCCGCTCGATCGTGCCCCGCAGGCCGAAGGTCAGCCCGGCCGCGAAGTCCACCACGCGCTTGGCGTCGGAGGGCTCCATCGCGGTGAGGTTCATGATGACCGGGACACCGTCCCGGAACAGCTCGCCGATGGCGCGGGCGTCCCGGAAGCTGTCCGGGGTGACCGTGCCGATCCGCTGGCCCTTGTCCTCGGCCGTGTCCGTGGCCACCTTCACCCGGGGGTCCGTGACCCAGGCGTTCCCGGACTCGTGGCCCTCGGAGTACTCGTCGTCGTAGTAGCGCTCGTCATCGTTGTCGTCGACGAGGCCGAGCCACGCACTCGCCTTGCGTACCGATCCCATGGACGCCTCCTCTCACACCGGTCCTTCTTGCTTCCGCATCCCTATGGTCATCCATGATGCGGACGGCGCGCCAAGCGGATAGACGCCGCGCGGGGGGTTTGTGACGGTACTGGTGCACAGGCTATCCGTCGAGAGTCCTTGTGCCCCAAGGGTCGTGACTCATACGGCTGCTGACTGTGAGTGAAATATGATTGTCGTTGGCGGATGGGTGATGCGCGGGGCGTCCGGGTGAACGCGCCGACTAATACAAGCTGACAGTCGGCCGATACGATGCCGCAGCTCAACGTCGCAGCACACCACGGGGGATCGTCGTGTTCGGAATCGTCAGGCCATGCAGCCACCGGCTCGGGGAGAGCCTCAAGGCCGAGTGGATGGCGCACTTGTGCGGGCTGTGTCTCGCACTGCGCCGGGACCACGGTCAGTTCGCGCGCATCGTGACGAACTACGACGGGCTGCTCATATCGGTTCTGACGGATGCTCAGGTCGGCGCGGCGGACGAGTCCCGGCGTACGGCCGGGCCGTGCGCGCTGCGCGGGATGCGCACGGCGTCCGTCGCGCAGGGCGAAGGGGCGCGGCTCGCCGCCGCCGTCTCGCTGGTGCTCGCCTCCGCCAAGGTGCGCGACCATGTCGCCGACCGGGACGGGCTGCTGGCCCGCAGGCCGGTCGCGGCCGCGGCGCGCCGCGTCGCCGCGAGCTGGGGGCGGGCCGGGGCGCACAGCGGATCGGCGGTCGGGTTCGACACCGGTGTCCTGGTGGACGCCGTTGACCGGCAGGTCGGCATCGAGACCCTGGCCGGGCCCGGCACGCCGATCCTGACGGTCACCGAGCCGACCGAGACGGCCACCGGGGCCGCCTTCGCGCACACCGCGGTGCTGGCCGGGCGGCCGGACAACGCCGAGCCGCTCGCCGAGGCCGGCCGTCTCTTCGGCCGGCTCGCGCACCTCCTGGACGCCGTCGAGGACAGGGAGGCCGACGCGCGGGCGGGTGCCTGGAACCCGCTCACCGCCACGGGCACCTCCCTCACGGAGGCGCGCAGACTCGCCGACGACGCCCTGCACGGCATCCGGCTCGCCCTGCGGGAAGCCGAGTTCAGGGACGGCAGGCTCGTCCATCTGCTGCTCGCGCACGAGCTGCGGCGGTCGGTGGACCGGGCGTTCGGCCCGGGCCCGGCGTGCGCGGTGCACCAGCCGGGGCCGGGGGTGCCGTATCTTCCCGGCGAGCACCATCCCCAGAAGCCGAAGCAACCGCGTGGGCTCCTTCCCGGGTGCGGGATGTTCCTGTTGCTGTGCTGCACCTGCCAGATGTGCTGTGCCTCGGAGTACGAAGGGCCCTGGTCCCGGAAGAAGCGGGAAGGGTGCTGCGAGAACTGCGACTGCGACTGCCCTTGCGACGGGTGCGATGGCTGCGACGGGTGCGACTGCTGCTGTCCCTGTGACGGTTGCTAGCCGGCCGGGACGGACGCCTGGCGCGGCCGGGCACGGGTGTGGTGCAGCCGGCCGCGCAGTTCCCCGAGCCCCTGTTCGGGGGCTGCCGGTCCGTCAGGTCCGGTAAGGGCAGGAAACGGCAGAGGGAACGGCGTACGTATCGGGCAGCGTTCTCCCGGGGGGCGAAAAGGTGCAGAGCGCGAGGGGGGTGTGCGTGTGAAGGCGTGTGCAGCGGAGGAAGAACGCCAGAGCGCCCGCCGCGGGGCAGGCGTGAGCAGGGGGTCGGCTCAACAGGACGAGGACCACACGCGACCGAAGTCGATGTGGGAGCGGGTGACCAGCCACTGCTGTGGATGCATGGGCCAAGTGGAACAGGCATACGGTTCTGCGTCAACTGCGTTGAGACGTACGGATCACAGTGTGGACGGCCTTGACAGTGGACCGAAACGCCCACGTACTCTCGACGGACGGCCCTGCTGAGGGGCTCGGCCGTCTCCGCGCCGCTCGGCGCACCCGTGTGAAGGCACCCACCGTGTTCGACCTTCCCCCACTCTCGGCCTCGACCGAGCGGGGGGACTCCCACCACGGAGCCTTCGCATGTCATCCGACACCCTCGCCGAAGTTCCCGCCGTGCCCCAGGTGCCCGGGCGCGCGGACACCCTGACGATCGCCCCGCAGCGCCGTCCCGCCCCGTGGACGGCCGCCCGATGAGGCCCCAGCTGGTGATCGTGGGGGCCGGGCCGCGGGGGACCGGACTGCTCGAACGCATCGCCGCCAACGCGCCCGAGCTGTACGGCGAACCGGGCCTCGACATCCACCTGGTCGACCCCCATCCGCCGGGCGGCGGACGCGTCTGGCGCCAGGCACAGTCGCCGCTGCTGTGGATGAACTCCCACGCCGAGGACGTCACCATGTTCACCGACGAGACGGTGACGATGGACGGCCCGGTGCGCGAGGGCCCCACCCTGCACGAATGGGCGGGCCTGGACGGCCGCACCTTCGCCGACCGGCGGCTCCAGGGCCGCTATCTGCACTGGGTGTACGAGCGCGCCCGCGCCGAACTGCCCCCGGGCGTAGCCGTCCACCATCACTCCCGGCGCGCCCTGCGCGTCGGCGGGCCGCGCGAGGGCCGTCAGCAGGTGTGGCTGGAGGGCCGCCCGCGGCCTCTCCTCGCCGACCTGGTCGTGCTCGCCCTCGGCCACCTCGACGCCGACCCCGGCCTCCGGCAGGCCGAGCTGACCGCATACGCCCGCAAGCACGGACTCGTCCACCTGCCGCCCGACTTCACCGCCGACAGCGACCTGTCCCCGCTGCAGGCCGGCGAGGCGGTCCTCGTACGGGGCTTCGGTCTGGCCTTCGTCGACCTGATGGTGCTGCTCACCGAGGGCCGGGGCGGGCGCCACGAGGGTGACGCCTACATCCCCTCGGGCCGCGAACCGGTGCTGTACGTCGGTTCGCGGCGCGGAGTGCCGTACCACTCGAAGATCGGCTACGACTGGAGCGGTGCCCGGCCCGCCCTGCCCCGCTTCTTCGGGCCCGCCGAGGTCGAGGAGCTGCTGGCCCGGCCGGCAGGCTTCGACTTCCGGCGCGATGTGTGGCCGCTGGTGGAGAAGGAGCTGGGCTTCGCCCACTACCACCGCCTGTTCACCGCCCACCCCGGGCGCACGGCCATGGCGTGGGCCGGCTTCGAGGCGAGGTACGCGGCCGCCGCCGGCCCCGCCGAGATCCGGGCGCTCGTCGCCGCCGCCGTACCGGACCCGGCCGACCGCCTCGACCTCGCCGCGCTCGACCACCCGCTCGACGGGGTGCGCCACGGCTCGCACGAGGAGTTCCAGGAGGGCCTGCGCGGTTACGTCGAGGCCGACCTGAGCCGTCGTCACAATCCTGATCACAGTGCCGACCTGGGCGTCTTCCTCGGCCTGCTGTCCGTCTACGGGCAGCTGGTGCGACTCGGGGACATCGGCCCCTGGTGGCACGGCTTCTTCAGCTACCTGGCGTCCGGCCCGCCCGGACCCCGGCTGCGGCAGATGCTCGCGCTGTCCCGGGCCGGGCTGCTGCGGTTCGTCGGCGCCGGCATGACCGTCACCGCCGAGGACGGCGTGTTCCGTGCCACCAGCCCGACCGTGCCCGGATTCGCCGTCGAAGCACGCGCGCTGGTCGAGGCCCGGCTGCCCGAGCCGACCGTGGAACGGGCCGGCGACACCCTGCTGCGGGAGTTGCACGCCGACGGCGCCGCCGAGACCCCCGAGGGGCTGCTGCGCGTCGACCCCGCCGACGGGCGGATCCTCGACGGGGCCGGGCGTCCGCATCCGCGGCGGTTCGCGCTCGGCCCGTACACCGACGCCCGTACCCCGGGCGCCTTCACCCGGCCGCGCACCGGTGGGGCGGCGTTCCGGCAGAACGACGCGACGGCGCGGGCCGCGCTGCGGTTCCTGGCCGAACTCGCCCTCCGCCGAGCCGCATGAACCCCCCTCGACTCCGAGCGCCGACGTGGCCCTGGTCCGCGCCGCGGCCCCGGCCGGGCCGCGGCCGTTTGGGATCAACTGCTGGACATGGCAGTGGAGTTCGGCAGGAACCGCGGTTCCCTGCCGGTCCTGGTGAGCCTCCTCGTCGACCTCGGCGACGGTGAGCGCGCGGCCGAGCCCGGACACGGCGGAGGGGGACCCCGGCCGAGCGCGCGGGGCCCGTTGTACCGGGGCGGCCCCGTCGGCCTGGCGGAACTGATCTCCACCTGGCACGCGGAGGGCGTCACCGACGGCTTCCACCTCGTCCCCGTGGAGCCGCGCCGTGACCTGGGGCGGCTCGTCAACGGCACGGTGGCGCTGGTCCAGCACCGCGGCCTGTTCCGCACGTTCTGCCCGGGCAGCACCCTGCGCGAGCACCTGGGCCTCGCCCGGCCCGCCAACCAGTACGCGGTGACCGGGGGAACGTCATGACCGTACGACGAACGGTGCACCCGGCGGCCTGCCTCCCCGGGGAGGGTTGGGGCGCCGTACGGACGGACCCGCGCTCCGGCCCACGCACCGCGTTCGCCTCCCTGGAACAGCCGGCGCGCACCACCGAGCGCGGGCTGTTCGACTTCCTGCTGCTCTCCGAACAGCTGCGGCTGCCCGAACACCGGGGGCGGATCCACGACCTCGACGCCGTCGGACGGCCGGAGGCACGACCCCGACGGCGCGCTCCCGGAGAACGACCCGGTGCCGGAGGCCGCCCCGCTCCTGGAGGCCGAACCGCTCCCGGAGGACGACCTGGTGCCGGAGACCGACCCGGTGTCAGAGACCGGCCCGGTGCCGGACCCTGCGCTCGCACCTCGGGCTGCCCGACCCGGCAGGGGAGGGCTGAGCAAGGCTCTCCGGGGCCGGAGCAAGGCTCTCCGGGGCCGGAGCAGGGCCCTCCGGGGCCGGAGGACCATCCGGAGGGCCGACTTCCGGACATTCCAGGGACTTGGGTGACCGATGGTGACGGGGTGGTGCTCACCGCCACCGGAACCGACGGCCCGACCGTGGACCACCTGGCCTTTCTCCGGCGGTACCCGGCTCGCCGCCGGCAGCGGACCGGAGGCCGGCCCGCGGACCGTACTCGCCGCCCGTGCCCCCACCCTGGCCGGAAGGGACCTGGCGCTCCACGCCGCACAGCGGGGCGACGGCCGGCCGTGGGGGTGTTCGCCGATGCCGCCGGCGGGGACGACGGCTTTTGCTGCCGGCTCCGGTTTCCGCAGGCGCCGGATGCCGAGAGCCGTGCCACGACCGGCTCGGACCGTGGTCTGCTCCTGCCATGTGCCGTCGCCGAGCGCGTCGTCCGCCCCTTCCCGTCGCCGGGCAATGGACTGGTCGTGGCGATCGCGTGGGGGAGCGTGTTCTGAGTTGACGTCAGTGGGCGTTCTCTAAAGAGTGGTTCAAAGGCCGCGGCCGAAAGGCACTCTTGTGCCGACCGGCCGTTCGGCCGAATACTCCCCCTCAGCGCTTGTCAGGGTGTATGCGTGTTCGGACTCCCGGACCGGTCCCTGGCTGCGCCTCACGGGCCCCGACCCCCACGCGGGCCCCCGACTTCCCCTGGGAGGGAACGAAAAGTGAGGATCAAGCGCACCACTCCCCACAGCGGCACTGCGAGACGGACCCGGCTGATCGCCGTGACCACCGGCTTCCTGGCCGCAGCAGCGTTCGCCGCCCCCACCGCGAATGCCAGCGACGACCACACGTTCAGCGCCAATCAGCTCACCCAGGTGAGTGATTCCGTCCTCAGGGCCGACGTCGCCGGCACGGCCTGGGCGGTCGACGGCAAGACCGACCGGGTCGTCGTCACCGTCGACAGCAGGGTCTCCGAGGCCGGGATCGCGAAGATCAAGCAGCAGGCCGGCTCCAACGCGGGCGCGCTGACCATCAAGCACACCTCCGGCAAGTTCAGGAAGCTGATCAGCGGCGGCGACGCCATCTACGGCGGCTCCTACCGCTGCTCGCTCGGCTTCAACGTGCACAGCGGCAACACGTACTACTTCCTCACCGCCGGCCACTGCGGTCAGGTCGCCTCCACCTGGTACAGCAACTCCGGCCACAGCACCGTGCTGGGCACGAACGTCGGCTACAGCTTCCCGGGCAACGACTTCGCGCTGGTGCGCTACACCAACTCCTCGATCTCGCACCCGAGCGCGGTGGGCAGCCAGACCATCAGCCGTGCGGCCACCCCGTCCGTGGGGACGACCGTCTACCGCCGCGGTTCCACCACCGGCACGCACAGCGGCCGGGTCACGGCGCTGAACGCCACCGTCAACTACGGCAGCGGTGACATCGTCTACGGCCTGATCCAGACCACGGTCTGCGCCGAGGGCGGTGACAGCGGCGGCCCGCTCTACGGAGGCAGCACGGCCTACGGCCTGACCTCCGGCGGCAGCGGCGACTGCACCTCCGGCGGAACGACCTTCTTCCAGCCGGTCACCGAGGCGCTGAGCTACTACGGTGTGACGCTTCCCTGACGGGTACGGACCGGCTTCGGGCCCCCGCGCAGTTCGTGCGCGGGGGCTTTCTCGTGTCCTGGGGGGAGTGTTGGTTTCCGGCCATGGGCAACGATCACTGTCCGCCGATGGGTTACTCGCGCGTAGTGTTTGCTGTGCGAACTCCCTGGGATGACTGTCCTCGGTCAAACGGGTGGGGGAGTGCGGGGCTCGTCGTGTGCGCGTCCTGAAGTCGACCTTGTGTGCTCCCTGTGCTGTTCGGAAGAGTAGGCGCCCGTCAACCAGCCTTCCGGCCCGTGAGATCCCCACAACCTCCGGGCCGAACCCCCCACAGGAGGACGTGAGTTGAAGCACCGACGCATATCCGGGCGCCGGGCCGTGATGGCCGGTGCGGGAATCGCCGCACTGGTCGCCGCAGGTGTCACCTTCCAGACTGCGAACGCCAGCGAACCCTCGAAGTCCGCTCCGGAACCGCAGGTTCTGTCGGCCCCCGCGGCCGGAAAACTCGCCTCTGCGCTCGTCCAGCACCTCGGGAACGACGCTGCGGGCAGCTACTACGACGCCCGGGCGAAGAGCCTCGTCGTCAACGTGCTCGACGCCGACGCCGCCAAGGCCGTCCGGGCGGCGGGCGCCAAGGCCAGAGTCGTCGCCCACTCCCTCGCCGAACTCGACGGGGCGCGGGCGACCCTGAAGGCGGACGCGACCATCCCCGGCACCTCGTGGGCGACCGACCCGGTCACCAACAAGGTCGTGGTCACCGCCGACAAAACGGTGTCCGGCGCGGCCCTCGCCAAGCTCGGCAAGGTGGTCGACGGGCTCGGGACGAAGGCCGAACTGAAGCAGTCGAAGGGGGAGTTCAAGCCCTTCATCGCCGGCGGTGACGCGATCTCCGGCTCGGGCGGGCGCTGCTCGCTCGGCTTCAACGTGGTCAAGGGCGGGCAGCCGTTCTTCCTGACCGCGGGTCACTGCACCGACGCCATCTCCTCGTGGTCGGACTCCTCCGGCAACGTCATCGGGAAGAACGAGCAGTCCAGCTTCCCGGGCAACGACTTCGGTCTGGTCAAGTACACCTCGGACACCGAGCACCCGAGCGAGGTCGACCTCTACAACGGCTCCACCCAGAAGATCACCGGTGCGGCCGAGGCGACCGTCGGCATGAAGGTCACCCGCAGCGGCTCGACCACCCATGTGCACGACGGCACGGTCACCGGACTGAACGCCACCGTCAACTACTCGGAGGGCACGGTCAGCGGTCTGATCCAGACCGACGTCTGCGCCGAGCCCGGCGACAGCGGCGGCTCGCTCTTCTCGGGCAGCAACGCGATCGGGCTGACCTCGGGCGGCAGCGGTGACTGCACCTCCGGCGGAGAAACCTTCTTCCAGCCCGTCACCGAGGCGCTGTCGGCGACCGGGACCCAGATCGGCTGACCTTCGTACGCGTCGTTCCGCAGTCCCGCCCCTCGCGCGAGGGGCGGGACTTTGTGTTGTGCGTCCCGGCCCTACCGCACGCGAGCACCGTCGCCCGCCGTGCCCTCGCCCGCCGCCCTGGCCGCGCCCGTCGCCCGCCCGTCGCGCGTGTTGCCCGCCGCGTGATCGCGGTGGCGACCGGTCGGCGGGCCGTCTGTTCCAGCCTGCCTCTCACCTCGGCAAAGAATCGCTGATGTGTTCGAATCTGGTCGTTGACCGGGGTCGATGAGGTTAGAGTAATCGAACGAGCGTACGATGAACGTATCGGACGTATGGCTGAAAAGGGGTGGAGTGATGGAGGTGTGGCATGACGGGCTTCGCCCATCTGCACGTCGCGTCCGGTTACTCCGCTCGCTACGGTGCCGCCCATCCGGAGCACCTGGTCCGAAGGGCGGCCGAGCGGGGCATGACGGCGCTCGCGCTGACCGACCGGGACACGGTGACCGGTGCCGTCCGGTTCGCCCAGGCCTGTGCGAAGGAGGGGGTCCGGCCGCTCTTCGGTATCGACCTGGCCGTGGAGGGCGTCGCGCCCCCTCCTCCCGAGCGGCGGCGCCGCACTCCGGTGCGCGGTGGTGCGCACGTGATCGAGCCACCGCTGCGGTTCGTGCTGCTCGCACAGGACCGGGCGGGATGGGCCCGGCTGTGCCGCATCACCTCGGCCGCTCATGAGGGTGCGGCAGGCGGTGGTGCGCCGGTGGTGCCGTGGGAGGCGCTCCGCGAGTACGGCGGTCCCGGCCTGGTCGTGCTGCTCGGCCCGCTGTCGGAGCCGGTGAGGGCGTTGTCGGTGGGCCGGGGGGATGTCGCGATGAAGCTGCTGGCGCCGTGGCAGGAGATCTTCGGGAGGGGAGTCCGGCTGGAGGTCGTTGCGCAGAAACGTTTCGGCGTCGGTCCGGGATCCCTTCGGCTCGCCGCCCGCACCCTGGCACTGGCCGACCGCACCGGCACGACCGCCGTGCTCTCCAACGCCGTCCGCTACGCCGATCCCGGACAGCACCGGCTCGCCGACGTCCTGGACGCCGCGCGGCTGCTGCGCCCGATCGACCGGCGCAGCCTGGACAGCGGGCAGCGCTGGCTCAAGGACGAGGGAAGGATGGCGGACATCGCGCAGATGATCGTCGAATGCGCGGGGGCCGACGCCCGACGGGCGCGTCGGCTGCTGGCGGACACCGCCGCCACGGCGGCCGCGTGCACCGTCGACCCGGTGGCGGACCTCGGGCTCGGCGCCCGGCACTTCCCGGAACCGTCGCTCTTCGGCGCCGGGCCCGGAGCGGGAGGAGCCGCGCAGCTGCTCCGCCGGAGGAGCGAGGAGGGTCTGGCCCGCCGTGGCCTCGACCGCGACCGGGCGGCGCTGGAACGGCTGGACGAAGAACTCGCCGTGATCTCCACGCTGAACTACGACTCGTACTTCCTCGCCGTGGGCCAGGTCGTCGCCGACATCCGGGCCAGGGGCATCAGGGTCGCCGCCCGTGGCTCGGGCGCCGGGTCGATGGTCTGCCACACGCTGGACATCGCCACGGCCAACCCGCTCGACCACCGCCTGCTGTTCGAACGCTTCCTGAGCGTGCGCCGCGGCTCGCTGCCCGACATCGACATCGACGTGGAGTCCGCCCGGCGCCTGGAGTGCTACGACGCGATCTTCGAACGGTTCGGGAGGGAGCGGGTGGCGGTCACCGCCATGCCCGAGACCTACCGCGCCCGCCGGGCCCTGCGCGACACCGGCCTCGCCCTCGGCATCGCGCCCGCGGACGTCGACCGGATCGCCAAGAGCTTCCCGCACCTGCGGGCCTGCGACATCACCGGCGCGCTCGCCGAGCTGCCCGAGCTGCGGCAGCTGGCCGCCGAGGCACACCGGTACGGGCCGCTGTGGGAGCTGGCCGAGGGCCTCGACTCCCTGGTCCACGGCATGGCCATGCACCCCTGCGGCGTGGTCATCAGCGACGCGACCCTGCTGGACCGGCTGCCGGTGCAGCCCACCCCGCAGGGCGACTACCCCATGGCCATGGCGGCCAAGGAGGAGATCGAGGCGCTGGGCAACATCAAACTCGACGTCCTGGGCGTGCGCATGCAGTCCGCCATGGCTCATGCCGTCGCGGAGATCGAACGGACGACCGGCAACCGCATCGACCTGGACGACCCGAAGCAGGTGCCGCTCGACGACGTCTTCGCCTTCAAGCTCATCCAGGAGAGCCAGACCCTCGGCCTGTTCCAGCTGGAGTCGCCCGGTCAGCAGGACCTGCTGTCCCGGCTGCAGCCGCGCAATCCGCAGGACGTCATCGCCGACATCAGCCTCTTCCGGCCCGGTCCGGTCGCGGGTGGCATGCCCGAGCGGTACATCGCCGCCCGGCACGGCGGCACGCCGTCGTACGCCCACCCGGACCTGGAGCCGGTGCTCGCCGACACCTACGGGGTGACCATCTGGCACGAGCAGATCATCGAGACGCTGTCGGTGATGACCGGCTGCGACCGTGCGATGGCCGAGATCGCCCGGCGGGCGCTCGGTGACAAGGGCCGGCTGCCGAGGATCAGGGACTGGTTCGACCGGCTGGCACGCGCGCGTGGTTACAGCGCTGCCGTCCGGGACGAGGTGTGGAAGACCGTCGAGGCCTTCGGCGCGTACGGCTTCTGCCGCGCCCACGCGGTCGCCTTCGCCGTACCGGCCCTGCAGAGTGCCTGGCTCAAGGCGCACTATCCGGCGTTCCTGCTGGCCGGTCTGCTCGAACACGACCCCGGTATGTGGCCCAAGCGGGTCCTGGTCTCCGACGCCCGCCGGCGCGGCGTGCCGGTCCTGCCCGTCGACGTCAACCGCTCCCAGGTGAAGCACACGGTGGAGAAGGCCGACGGAGACCAGTGGGGCGTACGCCTTGCCCTCTGCGCGGTGCACGGCATCGGCGAGGAGGAGTGTGCCCGCATCGAGGCGGGGCAGCCGTACGGATCGCTGTCGGACTTCTGGCAGCGGGCCCACCCCAGCAGGCCCACCGCCGAACGCCTCGCGGAGATCGGCGCCCTGAACCGCCTCCACGACGGCCGTCTCACCCGGCGCGATCTGCTGCTGCAGATCGCGGAGCTGCATCGCCAGTCCCGGACCCGGTCCGCGCACGAGGGCCAACTGCCCATCGTCGCGGGCGCTGTCGGCGGGGCGGAGCCGAGCGGGCTGCCGGAGATGACCGGCCGCGAGGCCCTGAGCGCGGAGCTGAACACGCTCGGCATCGACGTCTCCAGGCATCTGATGGAGCACCACCACCGGCTGCTGCGGGAGATCGGCGCCACCGACGCCGCTCATCTGGCCGGGATGCGCGCCGGTCAGCAGGTTCTCGTCGCGGGCGTGCGGGCCTCGACCCAGACCCCGCCGATCGCCAGCGGCAAGCGGATCATCTTCGTCACGCTGGAGGACGGTTCCGGGCTGGTCGACCTGGCGTTCTTCGAGGACTCCCACCCGGCCTGTGCGCACACCGTGTTCCACAGCGGGCTGCTGCTGGTGCGCGGCACGGTCCAGGTGCGCGGCACCCGCCGTACCGTCGTCGGCGCGATGGCCTGGGACCTGGACGAGATCGCCGCGGCCCGTCGTGACAACGGTCCCGAGGCCGCGCTCGCCCTCCTCGGCGAGAGCCGCCCGCACCCGACTCCTGCCCAGCCGCAGCGCACCCTGGTCAACGGCACCACGGGCGCCCGGCTGCACCCGTACGCCGACCTGCAGCCCGCCGGCACCCGCTCGGCGGACCTGAAGAAGTTCGGCCATCGCAGTCCGGGGAGTGCGGGATGAGCACACGTCGGCGGCACATCGCCCACCTCCATCTGCATGCCTCGCTGACCGAGGACCAGTACGCCGACATCATCGAACTGATGTCCGGTATCACGCCCCACGTCCAGGCCGTCCCGCCCAATGCCGTGCAACTGGACCTGACGTCGGCGCTCCGCTACTTCGACCTGTCCCCCTACGACATGGTCCAGACGGCGATGATGAGGCTGAAGGCCCTCCACGGCATCGACAGCAGCGCCGGGCTCGCGGGCAACCGCATGCTGGCGGCCATGGCGGCCGACGCGTCCGCGCCGGGAGACACCACCTGGGTCCCCGCCGAGCGGGCCGCCGCATGGCTGTACCCGCGCCCGCTCACCGCGCTGCCCGGGATCGGACGTGCCACGGCGACCACCCTCACCCGGTACGGCCTGCACACCATCGGCCAGATCGCCGACCTGCCCCCGGCGACCCTGCAACGGCTCCTCGGCGCCGGCCAGGCACGGCTGCTGGCCGAACGCGCCCGCGGCCACGACCCCCGCCCGGTCGCTCCCACGGAACCGGCGGCGTACCTGACCGCCGATCTCGTACTAGACCGGGACTGCCTGGATCCGGCACAGCATCACCGGGCCGTCCTGGGGCTCGCCGACCGGATCGGCCAACGCCTGCGCGGCGAGAGTCAGGTCGCCGGTCGGCTCACCCTCACCGTGCGCTACGCCGACCGCAGCTCCACCACGCGCACGCGCACCCTGCCGGAACCCACCGACCACTCACCGGCCCTCGCCGCACCCGCGCTGGGTCTGCTGACCGCCCTCGGCCTGCAGCGGGCACGCGTCCGCGCCTTCGCCCTCCGCGCCGACGACCTGCTGCCGGCCGACGGCGCCTACCGCCAGCTCTCCCTGGACCCCGGTGACGCCCGGGCCCGCGCCGCCGAGGCCGCCGCAGACCGGGCCCGCCGGCGTTTCGGGGCAACGGCCGTACACCCCGCCGCCCTGGCTGCTCCCACCGCGCCCGGAACCTGAACCCGCGAGGGGCCGGTCAAGCCCCCGAGCCGGAATCTGCGTTCGGCGGCTTTTCGTGCGCCGCTTTCCGATCGTGGACTTCAAAGGCCCGCACCCCGCGGGCGTGGCGTGAAGGAGGGGGAGCCTCGACGGCCGGGCGGGCCGGAAGCCCTGTGCTCGTCCGCCGTCCGCTGTCTGCCGTCTGCCGTGTGCCGTGTGCCGTGTGCCGTCCGCGCTCGCGTCCGCGCCTCCCGGCACCGGACTGCGCAGGCGCCGCGCCCGCGCGGAGCGTGCGGTGTTCGCGGCGATACCAGGGACGCCAACTGGCGTGCGTGCCGGGGGAGGTAGGGTGCCTGGGTGATGTGGCAGGGGCCGACCCACCGAAGGGTGGACGGGCAGAGGATCGACGGGGTCTGGTGTCATGTCTGGCGGCGCAACCTGCGGCACGCGTACGACGTCGACGACCTCTTCGTCTACGCCGACGGCGCGATCCTGTGCGAGCGCCTGACCGACCTGGCCGGACTGGAGGGATGGCTCGCCTCGGGGCTGGTCACGGTCACGGACCCGGCGGCGCCGCCTCCCGAGGAGCAGCCCCGCACCTGGCACTCGCGCAGCGGCGGAGCCCTGACCCCGGCGAACTTCCTCCTTGAAGTCGCCGACCGCATCGAGGAACTGAGCGGCAGGCCGACGGCCGCCCAGCGCTGCCACGAGGCGGTCGAGCGCTTCCGGAAGGAGCCGGGCGAGGCCACCCGGGCACTGCTCCGGGACGCCTACCTGGCGATTCCGGCGCATCTGCGCATCTTCGTCCTCGGCGACATGGACCTCCAGGACCGCCCCCTGCGCATGCTGCTCACCGACCTCGGTGAACGCGTCGACGGGGACGGGCCGGTGGCGACGGCCGAGATGCACGCATGGGCCCTGGAGTACTTCCGCAAGCAGGACGAGGGGGCGGCCGACGCGCAGGAGAAGCGTGCCGCTCCACACGCGGACGACCCGGCCGGAGCCGCCCGCCCGCCGGTCGTCCTCTGCGAGGTCGTGTACCCCCAGGGCCCGCCGGCGGAGCCCGGCCTCTTCGTGCTGCGCAACGACCACCCCGCCCCCGTCCGGTTCGCCGGCGACGTCCATCCCACCGTCCTGCACGGCTACTGGGCGCTGTCGGCCGCCGACGAGGCCGACCGGGACCGCATCCGCAACGCCCCCACCGCCCGCGAGGCCCGCGAACTGGCGGGTCCGGCCGAGCGGAGGGCGGACTGGCCGGACGTGCGCCTCGCCGTCATGGCCGGGCTGCTGCGCGCCAAGTTCGCCCAGCATCCCGGACTCGCGGAGGTCCTCCTGGCCACCGGGGACGCCACGATCAGCTACACCGGCAGCTCGGACTCCCCGTACTGGACGGACGGGTGGGACGAGCGGGGGCGCAACTGGGTGGGCCGGCTGCTGGAGCTGGTCCGCTCCGAGCTGCGGGCCGGGGTCAGTTCGCCCACGGCGGAGTGATGCGCGTACCGTCGGCCAGTTCCGCCGTGAGGCCGACGGAGGTGGTGACCCAGGAGATCGCGGTGTGGTCGGTGGGGTTCTCGACGGCCAGGGTCGCACCGGGATTGATGATCACCGTGTCGCCGGCGGAGATCCGTTCGCTCCGGCCGTCCAGCGTGATCAGCAGCTCGCCGACGAGCAGGTGGAAGATCTCCTCCCGGCTGACGGTGTGAGCGGGGGCCTTGGTTCCCGCGGGGATCTCGCCCCGCCAGGCGCACAACTCCTTGCTTCCGGTGCCGGGGTTGGCGTACGCGACGAAGCGGGCGCCGTGGATCTCGTGGGTCACGGCCTCGGACGAGCGGACGACGGGCATGGCGGTGTTCTCCGTTCATATGGTCAAGTAGATTGACTACATGGTCAAGCCGCTTGACCGATTCGTCAAGGGTGTTTCAATGCCTCCGTGCAGAACTCCGAAGCCATGGCCCTGTCCGCCGCCCTGCTCGCCGTCGCGGGCGACCTCACGCAACGCATCCATGCCGGGGTCGTGGCCCGTGGCTTCACGGACCTCCGGCCGGCCCACGGCTTCGCCTTCGGGCGGCTCGCCCCCGACGGGGCCACGGTCACCGACCTCGCCGCGCATCTCGGGGTGACCAAGCAGGCGGCGAGCCAGCTGGTCGACGAGATCGTCCGCAAGGGATATGCCGAGCGGCGCCCGCATCCCGAGGACGCCCGGGCCCGGCTGGTCGTACTCACCGAGCAGGGGTGGGCCTGCACCCGGGCTGCGGAGGAGGCGGCGGCGGAGGTCGTGAGCCGGTGGGCCGACCTGCTCGGCGAGGGTGAAGTGCGCGCGCTGCGGGACCGTTTGGTGCGGATCGCGCCCTACGGTCCGATCAGGCCGGCCTGGTGACGAACCGTCGGTTGCCGCACGAGCGACTGGTTATCACTGGAAGTTTTTACTGGCGCGTAACTTCACATCTGCACTACTCGCCCGTAACTTGACGAGTGAACAGCATCCTCGTGATCCGGATCACAGGGTTAGGCCGTCGCACCTCCCTTGAGCCGCAAGGAGATCACACGATGCTGCCCTGGAAGCGAGTGCTCAGACCCCTCGCCGCGCTGCTTCTGACCGCCGCCGTCGCCGTCGTTCCCGCCGCAACCGCCCATGCCTCCGACGCCGCCCCGAGCCGAGGCTGGAACGACTGGTCCTGCAAGCCTTCCGCCACCCATCCCCGCCCGGTCGTCCTGGTCCACGGGACCCTGGGCAACTCCGTCGACAACTGGCTGTCCCTCGCCCCGTATCTGAAGGACCGCGGATACTGCGTCTACTCCCTCGACTACGGCCAGCTGCCCGGCGTCCCGCTCTTCTACGGCCTCGGCCCCATCGACAAGTCGGCCGAGCAACTGTCCGCCTACGTCGACAAGGTGCTCGCAGCGACCGGTGCCGCCAAGGCCGACCTGGTCGGCCACTCCCAGGGCGGCATGATGCCCCGTTACTACCTCAGGTTCCTCGGCGGGGCGGCCAAGGTGAACGCCCTCGTCGGCCTCGCCCCCGACAACCACGGCACCGACCTGGACGGCCTCACCCATCTGCTGCCGTACTTCCCCGGCGCCGAGGACCTGATCAAGGCCACCACCCCCGGCCTCGCCGACCAGATCGTCGGCTCCGCCTTCCTCACCAAGCTCAACGCGGGCGGCGACACCGTCCCCGGAGTGCACTACACGGTCATCGCCACCAAGTACGACGAGGTGGCCACGCCCTGGCGCAACCAGTACCTGAGCGGCTCGGACGTCCACAACGTCCTGCTCCAGGACCTGTGCCCGCTCGACCTGTCCGAGCACGTGGCGATCGGTCTGTTCGACCGCATCGCCTTCCACGAGGTGGCCAACGCGCTCGACCCGGCCTCCGCGACCGCCACCACCTGCGCGTCCGCCTTCAGCTGACGCGCCCCCGGGGCCTGTCCGACCTGAGCCGCCGGACAGGCCCCGGAACCCTGTTCAGCGCCCGTGCCGGCCGCCCGCGGCGCGCCGGCGCACCGACATGAACAGCGCCGCCGAGCCGAGCGCCAGCGCTGCCGCTCCGCCGACCGCGAGGTACGGCGTGCTGCTGTCGCCGCCGGTCTCGGCGAGATTCCCGGAGGTGCCGGCGGTCTTCGGCTCGTTCGCCGCAGTGCCGTCGGCCGAAGCCGCCGCCGTCGGCTCGGCGGACGTGCTCGCGTCGTCGTCGCCGTGGCCATGGTGCTCGATCGTCGACTTGTCGGCACCGGCCTCGATCTGCTCGTCGGACGGTGAGGAGGCCGTCGGGGCTGCCGTGCCCCCGCCTCCCGAGCCCTCTCCGCCCCCGGAGGCGCTCCCGTTGCCCCCGCCGCTGCCGTCTCCGGCATCGCTGCTGCCGCCGAACACGACGTCCGAGCAGGAGTAGAACGCCTCCGGGCTGTCCGAGCGCTGCCAGATCGCATACAGAAGCTGCCTGCCGGAACGCTTGGGCAGCGTGCCGGAGAACGTGTAGAAGCCGCCCGAGGCGACCGGGTCGGTGGCCGTCGCGACCGGGTGCTGCAGGTCCAGGTTCCCCCAGGCCAGCTGCTTCGTCGGGTCGTAGCCGGGCTTGGTGAGGTAGACCTTGAAGGTGCCCTTGTGCGGGGCGGTCACTCGGTACTTGAAGGTGTAGGAGCCGCTCGTCACACTCGTCGCCGGCCAGTCCGCGCGGGCCAGGTCGAGCCCCTTGAACTCCTCGTTGTTCGCGCTGCACAGCTTGCCGTCCGGGATCAGCTTCCGGTGCTGTCCGGCGGCGTCGCCGATGCGGATGCCGTTCCAGTCGTAGAGCGCCTGCGTGCCGCCGGCCGCGACCGCCGCCTTGCACGCGGCCGACCTGGGACTCTCCGGGCCCTCCGCGTAGCACTGCGACACCCGGCTGACCGGGTCGCCCATCGAGCCGTGCGCGGCGGCGGGTGCGGCGGCGAGCGCGGTCAGGGCGAGCGGTGCTGCGCCGAGAGCGACGACGGCGGCGGCCGTGCGGCGTACGGACATGGGGAACTCCTCGAAACGGTCCTCGGGGTGGGCTGGATCCCGTGGGGGGCGATCAGAAGCTAGCCCCAAGAAACCGTGAAATCGCCTGCTGAGGGCGGGTGATGGAGATCCTTATGGTGCTGTTAAGGCAGGGCTAACGGGGGGCTCAGGAAGGAGGGGCGGGAACCCCGCGGCACCTGCTGCCGAGCTGCTCGGCGGCGGGCCTGGGCGAGTCGCCGTGGGTCTGAATTCCACAGCTGCCGCGCAGGCGGGAGTGCTCAGGCTGCGCGAGGTGGATAGCGTTCGGGCCATGACGAACGACGAGGTCCGGCCCGCCCGGGCCGCCGACGTGCCGGCCGTGAGGGCCGTGACCGATGCGGCGTACCACCGCTACATCGAGCGCATCGGGGTGGTGCCGCAGCCCATGGAGGCGGACCATGCGGCGAACGTGGGCGCGGGCAGGGTGTTCGTCCTCGGGGAGCCGGTGATCGGGCTCGTCGTCATCGAGGCCCATGACGACCACCTGTTCCTCGACAGCATCGCCGTCCACCCCGATGCACACGGCAAGGGGGCGGGGCGGCGCCTGCTGGAGTTCGTGGACGCACGCGCCCGAGCACTCGGTCTCCCTGAGGTCAGGCTCTATACGAACGCGCTGATGTGGGAGAACCAGCGGATCTATCCGAGGTTCGGCTATGAGGTCGTGGAGCGGCGCGTGGACGGGCCGTACGACCGCATCCACTACCGGAAACGGCTGCTCTGAGCCCGGGAGCGGTTGGCCTGACGCGGAGGAAAGGCGGGCCCGACACCGGGAACGGTTGGTCCCACACCGGGAATGGTTGACCCGACGCAGGGAACCGTTGGTCCGACACCGACACCGACACGACACCGGCAATGGCCGGTTCGGTCAGCTGTCCGGCCACCAGGTGCGGGCGATGTCCTTGCGCACCTCCGGACGCCCGGTGGGCCGCTCCTCCGCCTTTTCACGGATCCGGCGGCTGTCCGTCTTCTTCAGGGGCTTCTGCACGGTCATGCGGCGCATGGCTGCCTCCTTCGGTGCCCACCCGGTTCCGTGTTCGTCACGGAGGTGGACCCTTTCGGGGAGAGTTCCTCATCGGTTCCGTTCTGTCAGTGGCGGCTGTCACGTCGGGACTGTCAGTGGCGGGTGTCACTCTTGGGGCATGACGAACGAGCGTGAACGGACGGTTGCGGTGGGTGCCGACGTGGACTGGGACACGGCGGCGGCCACGTTCGACGACGAGCCGGACCACGGGCTGCGCGCCCCCGAGGTGCGGGCCGCCTGGGCGGCCAGACTCCGCTCGTGGCTGCCCGGGCGCCCCGCCGACGTCCTCGACCTCGGCTGCGGCACCGGCAGCCTGTCGCTCCTCGCGGCCGAGCAGGGACACCGGGTCACCGGAGTGGACCGGTCCCCGGCCATGGTCGAGCAGGCCCGGGCCAAGCTCGCCGGACTGGACGCGGTGGTCCTGCACGGGGACGCCGCGGCCCCGCCCGTGGGGGAGCAGTGCTACGACGTCGTCCTCGTCCGGCATGTGCTGTGGACGCTGCCCGACCCCGCCCACGTCCTGCGGCACTGGCGGACCCTGCTGCGCCCCGAGGGGCTGCTCCTGCTGGTCGAGGGCGTCTGGGGGACTCTCAGCCCGGTCGGCATACCCGCCGCCCGGCTCACCGCCCTGCTGGAGCCCGTCGCCGGGGACGTGCGCGTGGAGCGGCTGTCCGACGACCCGCTGTTGTGGGGGAAGGCCGTGGACGACGAGCGGTACGCGGTGCTGGCGACGGTGTGACGAGAGGGAGGAGCGGGCCGGGCGCGAGGGGAGGCGCGGGGTCAGGTCAGCAGGTCCTCGAAGCCGCCTCCGCGGGCCCGTGCCTCCAGTTCGTCCAGGGCGGCCACGGCGGCGGCCGCGGCCGCGGGGTCCGTCCCCGCCAGCCCGCTCTCGGCGAACTCGTCCTCGTCCAGACGCCTTACGTCCGTGCCGTCCGCGGAGCGCCACAGGTCCAGGTCCAGGTCCTCGACGACCAGCTCCGTGCCGGACCGGACGGCCGGGCGGGTGATGTCGCAGTACCAGCCCTTGACGGTGCCGTCCCCGGCGCGGACCTCCTTCACCGAGTACCAGCGGTCCCGCCAGTAGTGCTCGGTGAACACGTCGCCCGCCTCGAAGCGCACGAAGCCGAAGTCACGGGCGCCCTCGCCCGCCCACGGGGCGCGGACACAGACGTGGACGCCGTCGTCGTACAGCAGCTCCGCCGGATAACGGATCTTCGTGCGGCCACCCTTGACCAGCACGACCTCCACCCGTCCCACGGGCTCAGCCGAGTTCGCGGACATGACGCACCTCCGTCGCGCAGATCTCGTACCCCAGCCACTTGTTGATCGCGATCATCGGATCGTTTCCGGCGTCATTGCCCGTGAAGGCCTCGGTGACGCCGGCGGCCCGGGCCCGGTACAGGGAGTGGATCTTGGCGAGCTTGGCCAGGCCACGGCCGCGATGGGCGCGGGTGGTACCGGTCATCGCGCTCGAGTAGCGGCCGGCGCCGTCGGTGCAGGCCATGCTGAAGGCGACCGGACGGCCGTCCACCACCGCGGCCACGGTCAGCTCGCGGTCCAGCAGTGGATGCTTCCAGTTCTGCTTCAGCCAGGCCTCGTAGTCCGTGAACTCGATGGCGACGTCGCCGGGTTCGTCCTGCACCGTCTCCGCGTCCAGCTCGAACAGCGGGCGCGGGTCGTCCGCGAATTCGGCCGCCGTGCGCAGCTCGACGCCCTGCGGAACCTCCGGGAGCGGTGGGAGCGTGCCGTCCGCCAGGTCGAGGCGGAGGAAGTGGGCGGGACGGCCGCTCGTGTAGCCCTGCTGCTCGGCGAAGACGCGGTTGCCCGGTTCGTCCAGGACCCAGGAGAACAGCTTGGTCGCGCCGACGGCGATGAGATGCTCCTCGGCGGCCCGCACGAGGAGCCGGCCGGCGCCACGCCGGGTCCGGTCCGGCCGTACGTAGACGTTGACGTACCCCTGGCCCGGCTCCGGGCTGTCGTGCACCAGGGCGACCTGGGCCGTGCCGATCACCTCGTCGTCCTCCACCGCGACCAGGGAGCGGAAGTGGCCGTCGGGATGGCTGTGCGTGAGCAGGTGGCGGACGGAGTCCGGGGTGAACAGGATGTACGGAAGGGCGAGATGGCGGACCCGGGCGAAGCCCTCCGTGTCGGACGGGACGTCGGGGCGCAGGTCGCGCACGATCACTGTCATGGAGAGGCACCGTACGGGCGGACGTGCTGGGGTGCCTCTCATTTTCCGCCGGGTACGGGACAATCGGCCCTGTGAGCCTGAAGATCCATATCGATGACAGCGCGGCGCCGTTCGAGCAGGTGCGGGCGCAGATTTCCGAGCAGGCGCGGTCCGGAGCGCTGCCGGTGGGGTACCGGCTGCCGACCGTGCGGGGCCTGGCCGAGTCGCTGGGGCTCGCGGTGAACACGGTGGCCAAGGCCTACCGGGCGCTGGAGAGCGACGGGGTGATCGAGACGCGGGGGCGCAACGGAACGTTCGTGGCTGCCGCCGGCTCGGCCGCTGAGCGTCAGGCCGCTGCCGCTGCCCAGGGGTACGCGGAGCGGGTGCGGCGGCTCGGACTGACCGAGGACGAGGCGTTGGGGGCCGTGCGGGATGCCCTGCGGGCGGCCTATCGGGAGTAGCGGATCCCCGGTCCTGGGCCGAGCAGGGTCCGGCCTCGCCGGAATGCGCCGTCATGGAGGGGCGCCGTCGCGGAGGGCCCCGTCGTGGAGGGGGGGGCAGTCGCGGAGAGGTGCCGTCTCGGCGGACCTGTGGTCACGGGAGCTTCGCCGGCTCCGGTGTCCGTGTCACCGTCAGCCCCGCCCGCCTCGCCGCCTTCCCGAACGTCACCGCGTCCTCCACCGCCGCTCCGCCCGGATCGTTGTTGAAGTACGCGTACACGTCGTCCGCGTCGGACCAGGTCGTCGCGATGCGGTCCACCCAGGTCTCCAGGCAGCGGCGGCCGTAGCGCGGCCAGGGCCGGGCCAGGCCCTCGTGGAAGCGGACGTAGCCCCAGCCGGTGGTGCGCCACAGCGGGATCACGGGATGGGCCCGGACGTCCGCCCAGCACAGGGCGGCGCCCCGGGACTCCAGTACCCCGCGCACCTGCGGCGTCCACCAGGAGTCGTGGCGCGGCTCGACCGCGACCCTCGTGCCGGGCGGGAAGCAGGCCAGACAGGCGTCGAGCAGGGGCGCGTCCGCGCGCAGGGTCGGCGGGAGCTGGAGGAGGACCGGGCCCAGCCGGTCGCCCAGGCCCGCCGCATGGCTCATCAGGCGGCCGACCGGTTCCCCGGGGTCCTTCAGGCGCTTGATGTGGGTCAGATAGCGGCTGGCCTTGACCGTGACCACGAAGTCCGCGGGCACCCGGTCCCGCCACGCCTCGAAGTTCTCCCGGGTGGGGAGACGGTAGAACGCGTTGTTGATCTCCACCGTCGCGAAGAGCCGCGTGTACTCCTCCAGCCACAGCCGCGCCGGAACCCCCGACGGATACACGACGTCCCGCCAGTCCTTGTACTGCCACCCCGACGTTCCGACGAACAGGGTCATATGTCCATCAAAACACCCGGAGGCGACTTCTACAGATACAGGCCCGCGTCCGCCCCGTCCCGCGCCCCCGGCACCGACGTCGGCGCGTTGCCCCGGCGCAGCGCGTACAGCTCGGCGAGGGTCGCGCCCTCCCTGCCGACCCCCTCCTCCGTGCCGAGCCAGTTGGCCGCCTCGCGGCGGGTCAGCGGGCCCACCTCGATGCGGGCCAGGCAGCGGCCGGGGCGGACCACGGCCGGATGCAGGCGCTCCAGGTCCTCGTTGGTGGTCACCCCCACCAGGACGTTGCGGCCCTGGCCGAGCAGGCCGTCGGTGAGGTTGAGCAGCCGGGACAGGGCCTGGCCCGCGGTGTGCTTGGCCTCGCCACGGATCAGCTCGTCGCAGTCCTCCAGGAGGAGAAGGCGCCAGCGGCCCTTGCCCGCGCTGTCCTCCTCGCCGATCGCGATGTCCATCAGATAGCCGACGTCGGAGAACAGCCGCTCGGGATCGAGGACGCAGTCCACCTGGCACCACTCCCGCCAGGAGCGGGCCAGCGTGCGCAGGGCCGAGGTCTTGCCGGTGCCCGGCGGACCGTGCAGGAGCAGGAGGCGGCCCGCGATGTCCTCGGGGGTCGTCTCCATCAGGCGGTCCATCGCGTCCGCCACCGGCGCGGTGTAGTTGGGCCGGACCTCCTCCCAGGTGCCCGCGGAGATCTGCCGTGTGGTGCGGTGCGGGCCGCGCCGCGGGGAGACGTACCAGAAGCCCATGGTCACGTTCTCCGGCTGCGGCTCCGGCTCGTCGGTCGCGCCGTCCGTGGCCCGGTGGAGGATGTCCTTGGCCAGTTCGGCACTGGTCGCGGTCACGGTGACGTCCGCGCCGCGGTTCCAGCGCGAGACGAGCAGGGTCCAGCCCTCGCCCTCGGCGAGGGTCGCGCTGCGGTCGTCGTCGCGGGCGACGCGCAGCACCCGGGCGCCGTCCGGCAGCAGCGTCGCGCCCGAGCGCACCCGGTCGATGTTCGCGGCGTGCGAGTACGGCTGCTCGCCCGTCGCGAAGCGGCCGAGGAACAGCGCGTCGACGACGTCGGAGGGCGAGTCGGAGTCGTCGACGTGGAGCCGGATCGGCAGAGCGTCGTGTGGGTTCGCAGACATGCCGCCATGATCCGGCACCCATGCGCTCCGTGCACGGCATTTCCGCCGCTCTGCGCTCCGCCGGAAGAGCGGTTCGGGAGCGGTTCGGGAGCGGTTCGGGAGCGGTCGGGGAGAGATCGGGGAGAGATCGGGGAGCGGTTCGCACCCCGGGGTGGTCGTGGCCGGTCGCGTGCACGCGGCGGAGCCGCGTCCCGAAACGGCCCCGCACCCCTCACGGGTTGCCCTTCGGCACCGCACCCCACCGATCCCGCTCGGTCCGGGTGTTCCCAAGACCTGCCCCCGCCGAGCCTTCCGCCGTTACTGTTGTCCGTGATGGGACGTCATGGGTGGTATACGGGGGCTGGGCGGTGGCGGCTCACCGCCCTGCTCGGTGTGGGAGTGGCCGCGCTGGCCCTGGTGGTGACCCTGCTCAACACACTGCCCGGGGGCGGCGGGAGCACCGTCGGCACCTCGCCCGACGGCGACCGGGTGCACGGCACGCCCGTCACCCCGCCGGCGCATCCGGAGCCGTACGTGGGCTGGGGCTTCACCCACACCCAGTACAGCGCCGACCAGGGCAGCGACACGGCCACCGGCCGGGTGGAACAGCTGCTGGCCAAGGACGGCCGGCTGCCGCAGGACCAGGCGATCATGGGCTGGGGCGCCGACAACCCCGAGCCGGTGAAGGGGCATTACGACTTCGGCGCGATGGACCGCCGCATCGACTTCATCCGCAGGTCCGGCGGCACCCCCGTGATCACGCTGTGCTGCTCGCCGGACTGGATGAAGGGCGGCAGGGCCGGCGTCGGCAACACCGACTGGAGCGAGCCCGCCCTGGAGACCGCGCCCACCCCGAGCCACTACCAGGACTTCGCCGATCTGGCCGCGACCGTCGCCAGGCGCTATCCCGACGTACGCCACTTCATCGTCTGGAACGAGTTCAAGGGCTTCTGGAACGACGCCAGGAGCCGCTGGGACTACGAGGGCTACACGGCGATGTACAACCTCGTCTACAAGGCGCTGAAGAAGGTCGACAGGACCATCATGGTCGGCGGGCCCTACCTCGCCATGGACAGCCTCGACCCGCGCCAGCAGGACAACGCCTCGACCACCGTCCGGGGCCCCTGGGGCGCCATGGACCAGCGGGTCCTCGACGCCTTCGGCTACTGGAACGCCCACAAGGCCGGCGCCGACTTCGTGGTCGTCGACGGCTCCAGCTACACCAACGACGACGACCTGCTGCCCGACGAGTTCGCCGCCACCGACAAGCTCACCGCGGTGGGCGAGTGGGTGCGCAAGCAGACCCATGACCTTCCCCTGTGGTGGGCCGAGTACTACGTCGAACCCGCCGACGGCAAGGACCGACGCAGGGGCTGGACCGACGCGCACCGCATCGCCGTCCACGCGGCCGGGCTGATCGCGATGGCCAGGGGCGGCGCCGACTCCGGCTTCTACTGGAACCCGGAGCAGAAGACGGGGAGCGCCTGCCCCGGCTGTCTGTGGACGCCGACCGACAGCGCCGACGGGGGCAGGGCCCTGCCCATGTACGACCTGGTGTCCCGGTTCGGCAGGGCGTTCCCGCCGGGCACCAGGTACGAGACCGTGTCCGTCGCGCAGGACGACGTGCCCAACGTACGGGTGCTGGCCGACGGCAGGAAGGCCCTCGTGGTCAACACCCTCGACCGGACGATCAGCGCGCAGGTCGACGGGAAGCGGTTCGACATGCGCGCCTACGAGGTGAAGTGGCTCGACCGCTGAGCCACCACCCCGCACCCGTCACTTCATCGTCAGGAACCGCTGCACCAGCGCGGCCAGCAGCACCGCCAGCAGGGGCAGCGAGAACCAGAAGCTGCCCTGCAGCCACCGCAGTTGCCGTGTCCCGGGCCGCACCGCGACCCTGACCACCTCGCGCGCGGTGAGCAGGAGGATCAGCGCGACTGCGGCCAGCGCGCCGACCACCGACCACGTCGTCCAGGTCACCTGCGGCCCGATCGGGCCCGGGTCCGGCCTCGGCACCGCGCCGGCCGGCTGCTTGCGCAGCGCATACACCGTGACGTCGTTGTTGACCAGGACCTTCGTCAGTTCCTGCCGGTTGTCAAGGTTGTGGATCAGCCGGGACTCCCAGGTCGCCGAGTAGCCCGCGTCCAGCTGCAGATACGTGACCTGACTCTCGTTGATCATCAGATACGAGTGCGGGCCCGCGTCCTTGAGCGCCTTGACCAGGCCCGACACCAGCACCGGGTCGGCGGGTGCGAGTGTCGGCACGTAGTCGACCCGTTCCATGTCCCGTGCGCCCCACGGCATCGCCGGGGTGACGTCGTTGACCGTGTCCTGGCTCAGCCACAGCAGCCGTACCGTCGGCTTGTCGTGGGCGTACACCCAGTCCATGGCCGCGACCTCGCCGGGCCGGGTCCGCTCGAACGGCTCGTTGCCCCAGCGGGCCACCAGGAAGCCGCCCATCAGCAGCAGACCGGCCAGCAGCGCGGCCAGCGGGGCGAGGCTCACCCGGTCCTTCGCACGCTCCTGCGCGGTGACGCCGGTGCGCGGGAAGAGGGCGAGGGCACCGAGCAGGGCCGCGCCCGGCACGGCGAACATGAAGACGCGCAGCGCCATCTCGCCGCCGTACGACTGCATGCCGAAACCAAGGAACGGGACGAAGGTGAGCACCAGCAGCGACCGCTCGCGGTACCGGTGGAAGCGCCGCCGCCACCAGCCCCAGCAGGCGAAGGCCATCACCGAGCCGGCCAGCAGGACCCGGGTGTACAGGACCAGCTTGTGCGTCGAACTCCCGCCCTGGATCCGGCCGGACACGGATGTGGAGACATTGCTGCCGACCCCGCCGACCCCGCCGAAGAGGTCGTTGAAGTGCCCGGACCAGTACGGCTCGGCCATGAAACCGACCCAGGCCGCTACGAGCACGGCGAACAGGATGGGCAGGCCGCGCAGTTCGGACCGGCCGAGCAGTACCAGGGCCGCGAGCACACCGAGCATCACGAACGGGGTGAGCTGGTGCGCCGGGACGCTCGCCGCGTACAGGCCGATCACCACCAGCAGCAGCACGGCCCGCTGACGCCGGTCGGTGGGCTCCACCTCGGCCTCGCCCGGACGGAACTTCGCCCACACCACGTGCGGCGCACGGAACCAGACCAGCAGGATCGCCACGAAGACGAGGTAGAGGAGGTAGGTGAAGCCCTGCGGCGAGAAGTAGTCCTGGCCGACCCAGCCGCACAGCACGAACAGCCACACGCCCGTCCACCTGGCCCGCCAGCTCGCCCGCAGGGAGCGGGTCAGCAGGAACATCGGGGCCAGATAGGCGAGCTGGACGGCCGTCGGCCACCACCGGATGATCTCCGTGAAGTCGTCGACCCCGCAGGCCCGGGCGACGAACGCGGCCACCGCGAAGAAGCCCGGCCAGCTCCAGCGGGCGTCCAGGTCCGGCACGGCGGACCCGGTGCGGTCGATGTAGTCGATGAAGCCGAGGTGCTGCCAGGCCGTCGCGAACCGCGGCTCGGTCTCCAGCACCGCGGGCAGCGCGTGCAGGGACACCACGGTCGCCAGCAGGGTGACCAGCAACAGGGCCCGGTGCTCGCGGCGCAGCCAGAGCAGCGAGGCGAACACCGTGATCAGCAGCGCCGCCCCCACCAGCGTCGGCAGCGGCAGCACGGAGACCAGGCCGAGCCCGCCCATCCGGTCCAGATCGGCCTCTCCGAGCCGCAGCGCGGGCACCCAGTACAGCAGCAGCGCGGCGATCAGCAGACAGCCGAGAACGACACCGGAGCGGGTCGGCAGCAGCCGGCCCCGAGGCGCGGACCGCGGCGGCCCATCAGGTACGGCGTCCTCCGATACAACGTCTTCCGGTACGGCGTCTTCCGGTACGACGTCCTGCGGCGCGGCGCTCTCGGGTGACGTCTCCTCGTCGAACGGCGCGTCGACCACAGCCTCCCGCAGCAGCGCCGCCTCGGCCGGGCCCAGGGACGCCTCGGCACCCGGCTCCGACCCCTCGACCGGCAGCCGCACCGGCGTGCCGGTGGGTGGGGTGCCGGGTCCCGGGCGGACGTCCGGCCGGCGTTCGACGTGGTCGAAGTCGACGTGGATACCGAGGGCGAGGGTGTCCCGGTCCAGCGCCCAGCCCGGGCTCGGCCGACGCACCGGGGCGGTGGCCGGGGAGGTGGGCGTCCCCCCGCTCACGGGGGTCTCCCCGCTCGGGTGAAGTCGAGAGTGGGGGAGAAGCCGGGAGGGGGTGAGCGCCCCCAGGTCGGAGAGGTCCCCGTCCGGTGCCGCCGCATCCGCCGGAGGCGGCGGTGCGGCCCGGACGGTCTTCCACAGCTTCGGCGCGGCGATCGCCACGATCACCGTGAGGCTGGAGATCTCGGCGACGCCCGCGCCGGTCAGGCCCATCCGGGGCAGGAGCAGCAGCGTCAGCCCGAGCACCAGCACGCACAGCAGGCCCTGCAGCCAGGCGAGTCCGGCGGTGCGGCTCTGCGCCCGCAGCACCGCGAAGTACGTCTCCATCACGACCCGCAGCAGTGCGCCGACCGCGAACCAGCGCAGCAGCGGCGTCGCCGCGTGCGCGTAGCCGTCGCCGAAGACGCCCAGGATCCAGGGAGCGCCGACGAACAGCACGCCCGCGATCGGCAGCATGATCCGGGCCATCCGCTTCAGCGCGGCCCGGGTGTTGGCGGCCAGTCGCCCCGGATCGTGCGAGCCCTCCACCGTCAGGGACGCGCCCATGTTGATGGCGAGCAGGTTGGTCGTGCCGCCGATGGTGGTGGTGATGTAGAAGTACGCGTTGTCCTCGGAGCTGACCTGCGAGGCGATGATCACCGGGACGAGGTAGACCACGGCGAGCGAGAAGAGCGAGCCGGTGTAGTCCCCGGCGAGGAACCGCCCGATCTCCTTCAGCGTCGGCGGCTCGGTGTGGTCCTCGGTCGCCTTGACGTGCCGGGGCACCAGCCGCCGGAACACCAGCCAGCCCAGCGGCACCACCGAGGTGGCGATCGCGGCGACCCAGGACACGAAGACGCCGGTGGCGGGGACCGCCACGGCGAACGCGACGAGCAGCCCGAGCTTGACCGCCGAGAACACGGTGTTGCCCACCGGCACCCAGGGCGCGCTGCGCAGCCCGGTCAGCACCCCGTCCTGGAGCGTGAGCAGGTTCCAGGCGACGACGGCCGCGATGAACCCGAGACCGTTCATCGGCCCGTGCAGGAAGCGGTACGAGGGCCCCCACACGTCCAGGGTCGTCAGGAACACGCCCGCCGCGAGTGCCACGACCAGCGAACTGCCCGCGTAGGTCCGGAAGATGAGCCGTGCGGTGCGCTGCCCGGACACCGGGATGAAGCGGGCCAGGGCACCGGTCAGCGTCACCGCGGTCAGTCCGGCGAGCAGCTTCATCGCGGCGATGGCGGCCGAGCCCTGCCCGACCGCCGACTCGGAGTAGTAGCGGGCCGCGGCCAGCCAGAAGCCGAGCCCGAGGACGGCGGAGATGCCGGTGTTGAGCATCAGGGCGTAGGCGTTGCGGAACAGCGGGCTGCCGCCGGTCGACCGGCCCGTCCCGGGCAGTCTCAGACGGCGCCCGGACCGTGCGGGCGCCTCGGGCCCGGACGTCCCGGTCTCGGTTGTGGTGGTCGTGTCAGACACGGGAACGGATGGCCTTCCGGCGGACCTGGCGTGCTCTGCGGACGAGGGCGTACCCCTTGGTGAGGGCGCGGTCCTTGGCGAAGTCACGGGCGATGGCGCGGCCTTCGAGCAGCCGCTGGAACTCCTCGACGCCCGTGCTGCGGCGGACGGTGACGCGCTGCAGGGCGTACGGCCCCTGCGTGCGGCGGGCGAGACCGTTGCCGACGGCGAGTGCCTGGGCGTATCCGGCCTCCCGGACGGCCCGGCGGACCCGGCGGCTGGAGTAGCCGTACGGGTAGGCGAACGACACCGGGCGTGAGCCGAGTTCGCCGGTGACGATCTCCGTGCTGCGGACCAGCTCCGAGCGCAGGGAGGTGTCGTCGAGCTGGTCGAGCTGCGGGTGGCTGTGGCTGTGCCCGCCGATCTCGACGCCGGCGTCCGCGAGGTCGTGCACCTGCGGCCAGTCGAGCATGGCGTCCAGGCCGCCTCCGGTGTCGTACGCGCCCTTGATCCAGCCGGTGGAGACGAACAGGGTGGCCGGGAAGCCGTGCTTGGCCAGCACGGGCAGGGCATGGCGGTGGACGCCCTCGTAGCCGTCGTCGAAGGTGATCAGCACCGGCCGCTCCGGCAGCGGGCGGCCGGACCGCCAGCGCACCGCGAGGTCCGCGGTCGTCATCGGGGTCAGGCCCAGGTCGCCGACGAGCGCCATCTGCTCGGCGAACGCCTCCGGGGCGACCGACAGGGCCCGGGTGGCGTCGTTGGGTGCGGTGGACACCGCGTGGTACATGAGGATCGGTACGGCAGTGCCGCTCATGGGCGTTCCCCCTCGATCCGTACGCCCTTGTGACTCATCGGCGTTCCCCCTCGATCCCTGCACCCGTGCGGCTCATGGGCGTTCCCCTTCGGACCCTGCACCCGTGCGGCTCATGGGCGTTCCCCTTCGGACCCTGCGCCCGTGCCGCGCGGGGCTTCTTCCTCGATCGGTACGACGGAGAACGCCGTCCCGCCCCGCCGTGCCCGCCAACTGCCCACCACGTAGCCGCCCGCCGCCGTGAGCACGCCCGCGACGATCGCGCCCGCGCGCCCGGCGCCGCCCGGGCGGGCGAG
>NZ_JBFAET010000081.1:0-39693 GCF_040642095.1 Streptomyces sp. NPDC020362 | reverse complement strand
TCCTCGGTGCTTTCCAGGTTCCCGCTCTCGCGTTTCCCTTTCCGGCGGTTCCGACTCTATCAGATCCTTTCGGCGTCTGACTCCCAGTCAGGGGGTTTGTCTTCGCGGCTGTTGGGCCGTTCCGACGAGTGAGACTTTAGCGGATTCCTGGCCCCCGAGCTAATCGGGGCCTGCACCCTTTCGGGCGCGGATTCCTCATTTCGTCATACGCACACCAAAGCAATCGACGCCGAAACGCCGAACTGAGGGTGGTACTGGCGGAATGGCTGTCCGGGGACCGACCGGAGTCGGCGCTCACGTCGGACAACCCGGAGAACACTACGTACCGGGGTGAGGTGTGTCAACTCTGCCCCGGGAGCCGCCCGGGGGCGTACTGTGGTCGGCATGACTACGCGTACGTGTACCCAGCTTTGGTGGGCCGCCTGACGGCGGCCGTACTCACGTATGCATCCAACGGCCGCCGCTTCGGCGGCCGTTCGTGTATCTCCTCCAGGACTCCGGGGGGCGGCCGCAGGAGCGGCGGTCCCGATCAGGAGGTGGAGTGGAGATGGAGCGGGTCTTCAGCGGGATCCAGCCGACCGGGCACCTGACACTGGGCAACTACCTGGGAGCCATGCGGCGCTGGGCTCAGACGGACCAGCACCGGGCTGACGCGCTGTTCTGCGTCGTGGATCTGCACGCGCTGACCGTGGACCACGATCCGGCGCGGGTGCGCAGGCTCAGTCGGCAGACGGCGACGTTGATGCTGGCGGCCGGGCTCGATCCCGAGGTGTGCACCGTGTTCCTGCAGAGCCATGTCGACGAGCACACGAGGCTGTCGTACCTGCTGGAGTGCGTGGCGACCGACGGGGAGATGCGCCGGATGATCCAGTACAAGGAGAAGGCCGCGCGGGTGAGGGAGCGCGGCGGCAGCGTGCGGCTGTCGCTGCTGACCTATCCGGTGCTGATGGCGGCGGACATCCTCGCGTACGGCACGGAGGAGGTGCCGGTCGGGGACGACCAGGTGCAGCATGTCGAGCTGGCGCGGGATCTGGCAGTGCGGTTCAACCAGCGCTACGGGTACACGTTCGTGGTGCCGACGGCGACGCGTCCGGAGATCGCGGCGCGGGTGATGAATCTGCAGAACCCGACGTCGAAGATGGGGAAGTCGGACGACTCGGGTCTGGGGGTCGTCTATCTGCTCGACGAGCCCGACGTCGTACGGAAGAAGGTCATGCGTGCCGTCACCGACAGCGGGCGGGACGTGGAGTACGACCGGGAGACGCGGCCGGGTCTGGCGAATCTGCTGGAGGTTCTCGCCGCGTGCACGGACGGGGACCCGAAGGTGCTGGCCGGTGCGTACGAGTCCTACGGCGCCTTGAAGAAGGACACGGCGGAGGCGGTGGTGGAGGTGCTCAGGCCCGTACAGGCCAGGCACCGGGAGCTGTGCGCCGATCCCGCCCAGGTGGAGGTGGTGCTGCGGGAGGGGGCGGAGAAGGCCCGGGCGATTGCCCGGCCGATCGTCGATGCCGCCTACCGGGCGATCGGGCTGCTGCCGCCGGTGGCGGAGCCCGTGCCGAGTGCCTCCGGCTCCTGAGCGGCGCTCGTCGGCCGCGGGGCGGCGGGGTGACCCCGCCGCCCTCGGCGGCGCGAGGACTTCAGTCCTTCTTGCCGGAGGCGAGTTCGCGGCTGCGGTCGCGGGCGGCCTCCAGCGCGGCGATGAGGGCCGCGCGGACTCCGTGGTTCTCCAGTTCGCGGATCGCGTTGATCGTCGTACCGGCGGGGGAGGTGACGTTCTCGCGGAGCTTGACGGGGTGTTCGCCGCTGTCGCGGAGCATCACGGCGGCGCCGATGGCGGACTGGACGATGAGGTCGTGGGCCTTGTCGCGGGGCAGGCCGAGCAGGATGCCGGCGTCGGTCATGGCCTCGACCAGGTAGAAGAAGTACGCCGGGCCGGAGCCGGACAGGGCGGTGCAGGCGTCCTGCTGGTTCTCGGGGACGCGGAGGGTCTTGCCGACGCCTCCGAAGATCTCCTCGGTGTGGGCGAGGTGCGCCTCGGTGGCATGGCTGCCGGCGGAGATGACGGACATGGCCTCGTCGACGAGGGCGGGCGTGTTGGTCATGACGCGCACGACGGGGGTGCCCGCGGCCAGGCGCTCCTCGAAGAAGGAGGTGGGGATGCCGGCGGCTCCGCTGATGACCAGGCGCTCGGCGGGGAGGTGCGGGGCGAGTTCGTCCAGGAGGGTGCCCATGTCCTGCGGCTTGACCGTGAGGATCAGAGTGTCGGCGGTCTTGGCGGCCTCGGCGTTGCTGACGGGGCTGACTCCGTAGCGGGTGCGGAGTTCTTCGGCCCGCTCGGGCCGACGGGCCGTGACCAGGAGGTCGGCGGGGGACCAGCCGGCCCGGATCATTCCGCTGAGCAGGGCTTCGCCGATCTTGCCGGTGCCGAGGACTGCGACTTTCTGGCTCATGCGGTTCAGTTTCGCACCGGGGTGAGGTGGGCGGGTCGGTTGTCCGGTGGGCGGAACGGGCCCTATGCCGTACGCCGTCGCAGCGTCGCTGCCCCCAGCCCGAGGACCAGTACCGCGCAGCCCGCCACGATGAGGACGTCGCGGACGAAGGTCGCCGTCATGTCGGTGTGGCGGAGGACCTCGTTCATGCCGTCGACGGCGTACGACATCGGCAGGACGTCGGAGATGCCGGTGAGGACGGGGTGCATGTCGGAGCGGGGAGTGAACAGGCCGCACAGAAGGAGCTGGGGGAAGATCACCGCGGGCATGAACTGGACCGCCTGGAATTCCGAGGCCGCGAAGGCCGAGACGAAGAGGCCGAGTGCCGTGCCGAGCAGGGCGTCGAGGAGAGCGACGAGCAGGAGCAGCCAGGGCGAGCCGGTGACGTCGAGGCCGAGGACCCAGACCGCGAGGCCGGTGGCGAGGGCGGACTGGACGATGGCGAGGGCGCCGAAGGCGAGGGCGTAGCCGGCGATGAGGTCGCCCTTGCCCAGCGGCATGGCGAGCAGACGTTCGAGGGTGCCGGAGGTGCGTTCCCGCAGGGTGGCGATGGAGGTGACCAGGAACATCGTGATCAGCGGGAAGATGCCGAGCAGTGAGGCGCCGATGTTGTCGAAGGTGTGCGGGCTGCCGTCGAAGACGTAGCGCAGCAGGACCAGCATCAGGCAGGGGACGAGGATCATCAGCGCGATGGTCCGCGGATCGTGGCGGAGCTGGCGCAGGACGCGGGCCGCGGTGGCGGTGGTGCGGGCGGCGTTCAGCGGGCCGGTGGGTGCTGCGGACTTGGTGGGGGCGGCGGGCGTGGTGGTGCTCATCGGGTCGTCTCCTTGGTTCGGTCCGCCGCGGACGCTTCGTCCACGAGGTGCAGGAAGGCGGCCTCGACGGTGTCGCTGCCGGTGCGGGTGCGCAGGGCGTCCGGGGTGTCGTCGGCGAGGATCCGGCCGTCGCGCATCAGCAGGAGGCGGTGGCAGCGCTCGGCTTCGTCCATGACGTGGGAGGAGACGAGGAGGGTGGCGCCGCGCTCGGTGGTGAGGTCGTGGAAGAGGTTCCACAGGTCGCGGCGCAGGACGGGGTCGAGGCCGACGGTCGGCTCGTCGAGGACGAGGAGTTCGGGGGCGCCGAGCAGGGCGACGGCGAGGGAGACGCGGCTGCGCTGGCCGCCGGAGAGGTTGCCGGCGAGGGCGTCGGCGTGGCTGGTGAGGTCGACGTCGGCGAGGACGCGTGCGACGTCGTGGCGGCGCTGGGCGGTGGTGCGGGCGGGGTCCAGGATCGCGGCGAAGTAGTCGAGATTCTGGCGGACGGTCAGGTCGTCGTAGACGGAAGGGGCCTGGGTGACGTATCCGATGCGGCTGCGCAGGGCGGGGTGGCCGGCCGGGAGGCCGAGGACGTCGAGGGTGCCGGTGACCTTGGCCTGGGTGCCGACGACGGCGCGCATGAGGGTGGATTTGCCGCATCCCGAAGGGCCGAGCAGGCCGGTGATCTGGCCGCGCGGAACGGTGAAGCCGAGGTGGTGCAGGACGGTGCGGGAGCCGCGGACGACGGTGAGGTCCTCGGCATGGACGGCATCCGGTGCTGTGGGGTGGAGGGGGTCCGGCACATAATTCATCATGCGGTGAATAATCTGTCCCGGAGAGCCGGGCAGTCAAGGGGCGGAAGCCGGTGCTCCGTACACGAAAGCGGCGGCCTCGGGGGGAACCGGGCCGCCGCTGCTTCCTGTTGGCAGGTGTGGGGTCAGGGTTTGGTCGCCACCAGCACGAGCACGTCGTACGTCTCCTCGACGATGCCGCCCGGGAAGACCTTCAGCAGGTGGCCGCGCTCCTCCGCCAGGAAGGCGGTCCTGCGGTCCTCCGGGGTGACGAGGAAGACCGAGTGGCTGCCGAGGTTGGCGAGGTGGGTGTCGACGGGGACGCGGCGGCTCCAGCGGACCTTGCGGCGGCCGAAGCGGAGCCGGCCACTGGGATCGGCCAGGTCCGTACGGTCCGCGGCCTTGCGCTTCTCGGCGGCCATGTTCACGCCGAAGAAGCGGCCCATACGGTCGGCCTCCTCGGCGATCCACTCGACGTCGAGCGCGTCGGTGTTCCACCACAGCGCCAGCGCGCCGCCCGGCCGCAGGACGCGCAGCGCCTCCGGCACCGAGCGGGCGGTGTCGGTCCAGTGCCAGGCCTGGGCGTAGGTGAGGAAGTCGGCGTGGGCGTCGGCCAGGGGGAGGGCGTTGCCGTTGCCCTGCACGATCGGGACGTGCGGCAGACCGCGGCGGAACTCGGCGGCCATGCCCGCACCGGGTTCGACGGCGAGGACGTCGGCGCCGCGCTCGTGCAGCAGGGCGGTCGCGATACCGGTACCGGCGCCGACGTCCACGACCCGGGCGCCGGACAGCGACCGGCCTGCCAGTTCCTCGACGGTGTCGAAGAGGGCGGGCGGGTAGGAGGGGCGGTTCGCGGCGTACTGCGCGGCTGCGGCGTTGAAGGAGTGGGCGCGCAGCGCGCGGGACGGCGCGGGCGGCTCGGGGGAGGCTGGGGTCGCGATCATGCCGTCATGGTGCGCGGGGCGTGGCGAGGAGGACAGCGGGTATCCGGCCGGACGACGGTTTTCGGACAGCGGCTCTCACGCCGGGCCTGTCGCCGGACAACGGCCTTTACGCCGGTCCCGTCACCGGGCATCGGCCTCCACGCCGGCCACCCCGCCACCGGACTGCGGCCCTTTCGCGGGCCCTGTCACCGGACAGCAGCCCTCACACCGGTCCCGTCACCGGGCAGCGGCTCCTGGGCCGGTCCCGTCACTGGCGTCGTTTCTTCTTCGCGGGGTTGCCGGTGCGGCGCAGGGCGCGGCGGTCGTACTCCTCGCGGGCCTTCTCGTACTCCTCGCGGTGCAGTTTCTCGCCAGGGGCCTCGGTGAGGGAGCGGAAGAAGTAGGCGAACAGGGAGCCGACGAAGCCGATGGCCAGCAGACCGCGCAGGGAGGCCTGCCGGGCCGGGTCGTGGCGCTTGCCGAAGCCCTCCCAGGTGTTGCGGAAGGCGAGCGCGCTGCAGATCGCGAACATGGCGACGATCAGCACGGTCACGAAGGCGCCGGTGTCGGCGATCCGGATGCCCTGGTAGGCGAAGCGCAGGATCAGGCAGGAGGCGACGCCGGCGGCGAGGGAGCCTGCGGCCGCGCCGACGCGGCGGGCCGTGTACCCGTTGTCGTGGTTCACCCAGGAGGTGCCGAAGAGGCGAAGCGGTTCCGGGCGGGGGCCTCCGCTCCGGGCCGCACCGTCTCCGGAGCCCGCCGGGGTGTCCGGGGTGCCGTTTTCGTCGCTCACGGGACGATTATGGCGCCGGGCGGGGGCGGGCTCCCGGGCGGGGTCAGGCGCAGCGCGAGGCGACGTAGCCGTCGGTGCCCGTGTGCACGTAGGCGTCCGACACGAACTCGCCGTTGTTGATGTTGTCCCAGATCTTCGTCGTGCCGTACGGGCCCGTCACGGTCGTGCCCGGCGTCTGGCAGAAGATCGGTACGCGGGTCCCCTCGGTGAGGACCCGGATGATGCCGTAGTTGGTGCCGGGGCCGCTGCGGACGTTCAGGCGTACCCCCGGGGCGGTCGCGTACGTGCGTACGCCCGACTCGGCCGCAAGAGACTCGCTCTCGCCGCCCGCGGCTTCTGCGTGTTCGACAGACATGGCAGACCTCCCCCGTTGAGCCCCACCACGGTGGTGGGGTCCTTCGCTTCCCTCGTAGCGAGTTCTGAAACGCGTGTGCACAACTCGCACGCGGAGGCTAGCAAGCCGCCTCGGTCTCGTACGAGTCATCGACTAGGCTCCGTGCGTCGCGCGCGCGGACGAACAGCACGGGGGTGGTCCATGACGCCACAGCGCAACACCGGAGCGGGCGCGGAAGCGGAACTTCCCGAGTACGCCGGCCAGTACCACCTGGACTCATGTCTGGGTTCCGGCGGCATGGGCGTGGTGCATCTGGCCCGCAGCACCTCCGGGCTGAGGCTCGCGGTGAAGGTCGTACACGCCGAGTTCGCGCGGGACCCCGAGTTCAGAGGCCGTTTCCGGCAGGAGGTGGCTGCGGCCCGGAGGGTGAGCGGCGCCTTCACCGCGCCGGTCGTGGACGCCGATCCGGAGGCCGAACGGCCCTGGATGGCCACGCTGTTCATTCCCGGTCCGACGCTCTCGGAGCATGTGAAGCGGAACGGACCGATGCCGACGGCGCAGTTGCGCCGGCTCATGGCCGGGCTCGCCGAGGCGCTGCGCGACATCCATCGGGTGGGGGTCGTGCACCGGGATCTCAAGCCGAGCAACGTGCTGCTCGCCGAGGACGGGCCCAAGGTGATCGACTTCGGTATCTCCCGGCCGAAGGACAGTGAACTGCGCACCGAGACCGGGAAGCTGATCGGCACGCCGCCTTTCATGGCGCCCGAGCAGTTCCGGCGCCCGCGGGAGGTGGGACCGGCGGCGGACATCTTCGCCCTCGGGTCGGTGATGGTGCACGCGGCGACCGGGCGGGGGCCGTTCGACTCCGACAGCCCGTACGTCGTCGCGTACCAGGTCGTGCACGACGAGCCGGATCTGGCCGGGGTGCCGGCGAGCCTCGCGCCGCTGGTGCTGCGGTGTCTCGCCAAGGAGCCCGAGGACCGGCCCACTCCGGACGAGCTGATGCGGGAGCTGCGGTCGGTGGCGGCCTCGTACGACACCCAGGCGTTCATACCGGCGCAGCGCAGCCGGGAGGACACGCCGGCGCAGGAACCCTCCGCAGCCGAGCCGGTGCCCAAGCCGCGCAGGCGGTTCGACCGGCGCGCCGCCCTCACCGCCGGGGCGCTCGCCCTCGCCCTGGGCGCTGTGCTCACCGGACTGCTGTGGCCGGGCGACGACAGTGCTCCCGTGGCGAAGAAGAGCAGTTCCCCCGCCACCTCTGCCGGGTTTGCCGCGTGGCGCGCGAAGCCGGCCGGGAAGGGCTCCGGGATGCCCCAGTGCGTCCACGCCGCCGCGAAGTTGCTCTGCTTCCGGTCCGGCCTGGCTTTCGCCCTCGATCCCGTGAACGGCTCGCTCCTGTGGCGGCGCCCGGTGGCCGAGGAACGGTCGAGCTACGCTCCCGCCCTCTCGGGCGGCCTCCTGTTGTTGCCGACGAACGGCAGCCGGCGGGTGGTGGCGCTGGATCCCGCCTCGGGTGCGCCGCGTTGGCAGCGGGACCTGCCCGCGCACACGGGGATACGGTTCGCCGATTCCATGCTCCTCGTGACCGGCACGGACGGGTCGGTCACGGGGGTGGCCGGGGCGTCGGGGGACACGAAGTGGCACCGGCGGGTGTCCGGGCGCGGCACCCCCTTTCTGGCCTCCTACGACGGCGACCCGCTGGCGTATGCGGCCACCACCTCCGCGGACGGCGGGTACACGCAGGTCAGCGCCCTGGACCCGGGCACCGGTGCCGCACGCTGGCAAGCGCGGCTGAAGGGCTCGCTGCAGCCCATCGGCAGCCAGGGCGGTTCCCTGTTCCTGCTGGCCGTCGACCCTGCCTCGGGGGACGCGAACGGTGTCGTCCGCTACACACCGGCCTCCAAGGCCCAACGCCGTGTGGCTCTGGCCGTCCCGCTCACGGCACCCCAGGCCGACGTGCGCGGCGATGTCGTCCACCTGCTCGCGGCCGGTGGCTCTCTGGACGCCGTCGACCTGGGCACGGGCAGACGACTGTGGCACGTCGAGACGTCCGTGAGCCGTGGTTCGGCGCCGGTCGCCTCCGCCCGTCACGTCTACTTCACCGCCCCCGACGGGCGTCTGCTCGCCTTCGACGCGCGCGACGGAAGCCTGGTGGGGCAGACACCGCCGCGGCTCGGCACGCACGCGAGCGAGGTCGCCTCCGTCCTGCCGGCGCCGCTGCTCACCGACGACCGGGTCTACGCCGCCTCGCCCGACGGAACCGTCTTCGCCCTGAACGGACGCAACCCGTCCGCCTGGTGACACACGAAGGGGCCGCCCCGTCGAGGGGCGGCCCCTGCCGTGCGCCGGTGGGTCAGCCCAGCCTGGTCACGTCGCGCACGGCGCCCTTGTCCGCGCTGGTCGCCATGGCCGCGTAGGCGCGCAGGGCGGCCGAGACCTTGCGTTCGCGGTTCCCGGGGGCGTAGACGCCGTTGAGGGACTCCTCGCGGCGGGCGAGTTCCGCCTCGTCGACCAGCAGCTCGATCGTGCGGTTCGGGATGTCGATGCGGATCCGGTCGCCGTCCCGGACCAGGGCGATCGTGCCGCCGGAGGCCGCCTCGGGGGAGGCGTGGCCGATGGAGAGGCCGGACGTGCCGCCGGAGAAGCGGCCGTCGGTGATCAGGGCGCAGGTCTTGCCGAGGCCGCGGCCCTTCAGGTACGAGGTCGGGTAGAGCATCTCCTGCATGCCGGGGCCGCCCTTGGGGCCCTCGTAGCGGATGACGACGACGTCCCCGTCCTTGACCTCCTGGGTGAGGATCCGCTGGACGGCCTCCTCCTGGGACTCGCAGACCACGGCCGGGCCCTCGAAGGTCCAGATGGACTCGTCGACACCGGCGGTCTTGACCACGCAGCCGTCCACGGCCAGGTTGCCCCTGAGGACCGCGAGGCCGCCGTCCTTGGAGTAGGCGTTCTCGACGGAGCGGATGCAGCCGCTCTCGGCGTCGTCGTCCAGGGACTCCCAGCGCTCGGACTGGGAGAAGGCCTCGGCGGAGCGGACGCAGCCGGGGGCCGCGTGCCACAGCTCGACGGCCTCGGGGGACGGGGAGCCGCCGCGGACGTCCCAGGTCTTCAGCCAGTCGGCCAGGGACGGGCTGTGCACCGCGTGCACGTCCTCGTTCAGCAGGCCCGCGCGGTGCAGCTCGCCGAGGAGGGCGGGGATGCCGCCGGCGCGGTGCACGTCCTCCATGTAGTACGTGCGGTTCTTCGCGACGTTGGGCGCGACCTTGGCCAGGCAGGGAACGCGGCGCGAGACGGCGTCGATCTGCTCCAGGCCGAAGGGGACGCCCGCCTCCTGGGCGGCGGCCAGCAGGTGCAGGATCGTGTTCGTCGAGCCGCCCATCGCGATGTCCAGGGCCATGGCGTTCTCGAAGGCCTGGAAGGTGGCGACGTTGAGCGGCAGGACCGTGTCGTCGTCCTGCTCGTAGTAGCGGCGGGTGATGTCCATGACCGTGCGGGCCGCGCCGACGTAGAGCTGCTTGCGCGCGGTGTGGGTGGCGAGGACCGAGCCGTTGCCGGGCAGGGAGAGGCCGATGGCCTCGGTCAGGCAGTTCATCGAGTTGGCGGTGAACATGCCGGAACAGCTGCCGCAGGTCGGGCAGGCGTTCTCCTCGATGCGGAGGATGTCCTCGTCGGAGATCTTGTCGTTGACGGCGTCGGAGATCGCGTCGACCAGGTCGAGGGTGCGCACCGTACCGTCGACCAGCGTGGCCCGGCCGGACTCCATCGGGCCGCCGGAGACGAAGACGGTCGGGATGTTCAGGCGCAGGGCGGCCAGCAGCATGCCCGGGGTGATCTTGTCGCAGTTGGAGATGCAGACGAGGGCGTCGGCGCAGTGGGCCTCGACCATGTACTCCACGCTGTCCGCGATCAGGTCGCGGGAGGGGAGGCTGTAGAGCATGCCGCCGTGGCCCATGGCGATGCCGTCGTCGACCGCGATCGTGTTGAACTCGCGCGGGATGCCGCCCGCCTCCTTGATCGCCTCGCTGACGATCCGGCCGACGGGCTGGAGGTGGGTGTGGCCCGGCACGAACTCGGTGAAGGAGTTGGCGACCGCGATGATCGGCTTCCGGCCGATGTCCGCACCCGGTACACCGGAGGCGCGCATCAGGGCGCGGGCGCCCGCCATGTTGCGGCCGTGGGTGACTGTGCGGGACCTCAGCTCGGGCATCGTCGCTCGCTCCTTCGAAGACCTACCGCCAGAGAGTTCTGGCTGTCTACGAGCGTACGCCGCCGCTCCAAGGGCTGGACAAGGCTGTCCGGAATGCGGGACGCGTGTTCCAGGGACCGGAGGCTTCAGGGCTGCGTCAGATGCCGCTGCACCACCGGTGCCACCCGGGTGATGATCTGCTCCAGGTCCGCCGAGGCCAGCGGCTCCAGCTTGATCACGTAACGCATCATCGCCGTGCCCACGATCTGCGCGGCGGCCAGCTCGGCCCGCAGCTCGGCGTCGGGCAGGTCCACCTGCGCGGCGACCCGGCGCAGCAGCTGGGAGGCGACGAGGCGGCGGAAGACCGCGGCGGCGGTCTCGTTGTTCACCGCGGACCGGAGGATCGCCAGGAGGGGCGCACGGGTCGTGGGGTTGTCCCAGACGCCGAAGACGAAGCGGGTCAGCCGCTCCCCCACCCCCTCCAGCGGGCCGTCGGCCACCGCGTTCGGCGCGTCGAGCGCCGGCGCGAAGGCGACCGCGATGGCGGCCTCGAAGATCTGTTCCTTGGTACCGAAGTAGTGGTGGACCAGCGCCGAGTCCACGCCGGCGGCCTTGGCGATCCCGCGTACGGACGTCTTCTCGTACCCGCGCTCGGAGAACTCCTCGCGGGCCGCGGTCAGGATGCGGTCGCGGGTGTCTGCGGATTCGGCGCGCGGGGGCCGCCCCCGCCGCCGTGCCGTGGTCCCGCTCATCGCCTCGGCACCTCCACCGCGGAGGCCAGGTGCCGGCGGGTGAACGCCAGGGCCTCGGCGAGGTCGGCCTCGCGCTCGGCGCTGGACATCGCCCGCCGGGTGTTGACCTCGATGACGACATGGCCGTCGAAACCACTGACGGCGAGACGTTCCAGCAGCTCGGCGCAGGGCTGGGTGCCGCGTCCCGGGACCAGGTGCTCGTCCTTGGCCGAGCCGCGCCCGTCGGCGAGGTGGACGTGGCCGAGGCGGTCGCCCATGCGGTCGATCATGTGCAGGGCGTCGGTGCGGGCCGTCGACGTGTGACTGAGGTCGATCGTGAAGTGCCGGTAGTCGTCCTTGGTGACGTCCCAGTCGGGGGCGTAGGCCAGCATCTCGCGGTCGCGGTAGCGCCACGGGTACATGTTCTCGACGGCGAAGCGCACATCCGTCTCGTTCGCCATCCGCCAGATCCCGGCGACGAAGTCGCGGGCGTACTGCCGCTGCCAGCGGAAGGGCGGGTGGACGACGACGGTGGAGGCGCCCAGCTTCTCGGCGGCCGCCCGGGCCCGCTGGAGCTTGACCCAGGGGTCGGTGGACCAGACCCGCTGGGTGATCAGCAGGCAGGGGGCGTGGACGGCCAGGATCGGGATGCCGTGGTAGTCGGACAGGCGGCGCAGGGCCTCGATGTCCTGGCTGACCGGGTCCGTCCACACCATGACCTCGACGCCGTCGTAGCCGAGACGCGCGGCGATCTCGAAGGCCGTCGCCGTGGACTCCGGGTACACGGAGGCGGTCGACAGCGCGATGCGCGCGTGCGTTGGTTCAGCCACGTCCGTCACCTTACGGGGTGCAGTGGTGAGGGGGTGGGGTGCCTATTCGCCGTTGTGACGTTCGCCATTCGGGCGGGCGCGGGTGGTCCGTGACCGATCGCGCGCGCCGCAGCCGCACACCGACACGGCCCCGCGCCCCTGGGCGACTAGGCGCTTCCCATGTGATCGAGGCGCCGGAGGATCACACCTTCCCTGAGGGCCCACGGGCAGACCTCCAGGCTGTCGACTGCGAACAGGTCCATCGCACCCTCGGCCACCAGTGCGCCGGCCAGTATCTGGGCGGCTCGGCCGTCGGAGACGCCGGGGAGCTCCGCACGCTGGTCCGCCGTCATGCCGGACAGGCGCGGCACCCAGGCCTCCAGGGACTCCCGCTTGAGTTCGCGCTGGACGTAGAGGCCCTCGGCGCTGCGGGCGGCACCGGCGATGCGGGCCAGCTGCTTGAACGTCTTGGAGGTGGCGACCACGTGGTCGGGGGCGCCGAAGCGGCTGAATTCGCCGACGGTCCGGGCGATCTGTGCGCGCACGTGGCGGCGCAGGGCGCGGACGGCCTCGGGGGCCGGCGGGTCGCCGGGCAGCCAGCCGGCGGTGAGGCGGCCCGCGCCGAGCGGCAGCGAGACGGCTGCGTCCGGCTCCTCGTCGATGCCGTAGGCGATCTCCAGGGAGCCGCCGCCGATGTCCAGGACCAGCAGTTTTCCGGCGGACCAGCCGTACCAGCGGCGGACGGCGAGAAAGGTGAGACGCGCCTCCTCCGGGCCGGTGAGGACCTGGAGGCGTACGCCGGTCTCCTCCTCCACGCGCGCGAGGACCTCGTCGGCGTTGGTGGCCTCGCGCACGGCGGAGGTGGCGAACGGCAGCAGGTCCTCGACGCCCTTGTCCTCGGCGGCCTGGAGCGCGTCCCGTACGACGGCGATCAGCTTGTCGACGCCCTCGTCACCGATGGCACCGCTGTCGTCGAGCAGTTGGGCGAGCCGAAGTTCGGCCTTGTGCGAATGCGCGGGCAGCGGGCGCGCGCCGGGGTGGGCGTCCACCACCAGCAGATGCACCGTGTTCGAACCCACGTCCAGGACACCGAGTCTCATATACGGAACGCTACTGCCAGATCGTCCGTGCTCGGTCCCCGCAGCGGCCCATCGCCACTTACCCTGGACGGGTGCCAAAGACGAAAAAGGCGAAGGACGACAAGGGAGCCAAGTCTTCCAAGTCCGGCAAGACGCCCAGGAAGGCCCCGACGGCGAGCGACGAGAAGGGGCTCGACTTCGCGCGCGCTTGGGTGGAGTTCCCTGATCCGGCGGACGAGGAGCAGGTCTTCCGCTGCGATCTGACATGGCTGACCTCTCGATGGAACTGCATCTTCGGCAGCGGCTGCCAGGGCATCCAGGCGGGCCGCGCGGACGACGGGTGCTGCACGCTGGGCGCCCACTTCTCCGACGAGGACGACGAGAAGCGCGTCGCCGAGCACGTGGCGCGGCTCACCCCGGAGATCTGGCAGCACCATGACGAGGGCACACGGGGCGGCTGGATCTCCGAGGACGAGGACGGGTCCCGGCAGACCCGGCCCTTCCAGGGCTCGTGCATCTTCCAGAACCGCCCCGGGTTCGCCGGCGGCGCGGGCTGCTCGCTGCACATCCTGGCCCTGAAGGAGGGCCGGGAGCCGCTGGAGACCAAGCCGGACGTGTGCTGGCAGCTGCCGATCCGGCGGACGTACGACTGGATCGACCGGCCGGACGACACGCGCGTGCTGCAGGTGTCGATCGGCGAGTACGACCGCCGGGGCTGGGGTCCGGGCGGCCACGACCTGCACTGGTGGTGCACGTCGGCGACCTCGGCGCACGGCGCGGGCGATCCGGTGTACGTCTCCTACCGGGCCGAGCTGACCGAGCTGATGGGCAAGGCCGGCTACGGCCGTCTGGTCGAGCTGTGCGAGCAGCGGCTGGCCTCGCAGCTGCCGCTGGTGGCGCCGCACCCGGCGGACCCCGAGCCGCACCCGGACCCGGCGGGCTGAGGTCCCCTTCGGGAGCCCGCTAGCTGCCCGACGGGCTCGGGGTGCCGTCGTCACCGGGGGGCGGGGACGGGCTCGGTGGCGGGTCGGACGGGGTCGGGTCCGTGGGCGTGGGGCTGGGGCTCGGGTCGGTCGGGGACGGGCTCTGGCCGGTCGGCGGATCCGTGGGGGGCGAGGCAGGGGGCGTGGTCGGTACGTGGCTGGGGGCCGGGGGCGGGGTCGCGGGGCCGCTGGGGGCGGTGCCGTAGCCCTCGATGGTGACCACGGCGCCGGCCGGTGAGACCGCCACGTGCGCGCGCCAGTGGCCGGAGGGCTCGCGCAGATGGTCGACGTACACCTTGATCGTCAGCGTCTGGCCGGGGGCGAGGGTGCCCGACGACCGGCTGAGGTAGAGCCAGGCCGCCGGGGTGGACGCGGACCAGCGGACCGGTGCGGAACCGGAGGCGGCGAGGGTGATCAGCGTGGTGTCGCCGTCGTTGGCGGCGCTCACCGCGAGGTGTCCGGTGCCCCTCTGGTCCCCTCCGGAGACGCTGACGACCTCCACGGAGACGTCCGACGTGCCGTGCCGGCCCGGGCCGCCGCGGGGCTTCACGCTGGCGTTGCCCGCGTTCTCGTAGCCGCCCGCGGTGTCGGTGCCGAGCGCGTCGGGGCCCTGCGCCTCGCGCGCGGTGGGTGCCCTGCCGTCCTCGCCGACGGCGGGCGTACCCCGGTAGGCGGCCCACAGGGCGAGCACGGGGGCGGCGACGACGGTGGCGACGACCGTCGTGGTGACGGCACGCGCGCGCAGGCGGTCGCGGCGGGCCGCACGGTCCTTGGGATCCATCGGGAATCCGCGCCGGTCGAAGCGCGGGACGGCGGCACCCCGCGCGCGGGGGGTGTGCGCGAGGACGACGTGCAGGGCCGCGCGGGGGGCCTCCAGGACGGGCAGCTCGGCCGGGGTGACCGTGGCGCCGGGCCAGCGGCCGGACACCGCGCGCTCGGCGGTACGGCGGCAGCGCGGGCAGTCGTCGACGTGCCGGACCAGCTCGCGGCGCAGGGCCGTGCTGAGGACCAGCCGGCTGTCTCCGGTGAGGTGGGCCACGCTCGGGCAGCCGCCGGTCTCGACCACGGCGAGCGCGGCGCGGGTGCGCTCGACCTCGCAGGCGGCGGAGGCCAGCAGGTCCCGGGCGGTGGCGGGCTCCGTGCCGAGGACGGCTGCGACCTCGTGGGCGGCGAGGTGGTGTCGTACGGCGAGTTCCAGGGCCTCGCGCTGTTCGGGGGTGGTACCGGCCGCTTCCGGCCAGGCGAGCAGCGCGAGTTCGCGGTGCCGCTGCTCCTGGATCTCGGGTGCGACGGGTGGATCGGGCGCCTGTTTTCCGGGCGCCGAACGGCCCGCCGCATGGGTGGCCTGACGTTTCTGCTTGGCGTCGGCGAGCCCTCGCAGACACGCCCAGCGGGCCAGCGCGTACAGCCAGGCCCTGCGGTCGGCGGCCGCCTCCGGGATGCGCTGCCCGCGCCGCTCCGCCAGCACGAGGACGTCCCCGAGGGCGGCGGTGGCCGCGTCGTGGTCGCACAGCACCGACAGGCAGTAGGTGAACAGACCGTCCAGGTAAGGCTCGTAGCGCGCGGGCGGCCGCTGGGCGAGGGTGCGTGCGGCGGCTCGGTCGCGCACTTCGCGGTGCGCCCGGTGAGCGCCAGTGGTGCGGGTCGTGGTCTCCGGACTGCTGCTCATCACCCGTGCGACCGTAGGCGCCGGTGGAGTGCCCCTTCGTGCACCTTGAGCACTTTTAATCCGTACGGGTGAAACGATCCCTCATAAGGGGACAGGAGCCCTTCGGCCCAAGGCTCGAACCGGACGGGTCGTGGCCGGTGGCGGACCACCCGCGTGCGCCCCGGGCGGGCCCTGTCAGTGCCGGGGGCTACGGTTTCCGCATGGCTGCCCGTACCAAGACCACCAAGGACCGCCCGTCCTACCGCTGCACCGAGTGCGGCTGGCAGACGGCCAAGTGGCTCGGCCGCTGCCCCGAGTGCCAGGCCTGGGGCACGATCGACGAGTACGGCACGCCCGCGGTCCGTACGACGGCACCGGGCCGCGTCACGACGTCCGCCGTGCCCATCGGCCAGGTCGACGGCCGGCAGGCCACCGCCCGCACGACCGGCGTGCCCGAGCTGGACCGGGTGCTCGGCGGCGGTCTCGTCCCCGGCGCGGTCGTCCTGCTCGCGGGCGAGCCGGGCGTCGGCAAGTCCACCCTGCTGCTGGACGTGGCCGCCAAGTCGGCGAGCACGGAGCACCGCACCCTCTATGTGACCGGCGAGGAGTCCGCGAGCCAGGTGCGGCTGCGCGCCGACCGCATCGGTGCTCTCGACGACCACCTGTATCTGGCCGCCGAGACCGATCTGGCGGCGATCCTCGGCCACTTGGACGAGGTGAAGCCCTCCCTGCTGATCCTCGACTCGGTGCAGACCGTGGCCTCCCCCGAGATCGACGGCGCGCCCGGCGGCATGGCCCAGGTCCGCGAGGTCGCCGGCGCCCTGATCCGCGCCTCCAAGGAGCGCGGGATGTCCACGCTGCTGGTGGGCCACGTCACCAAGGACGGCGCGATCGCCGGCCCCCGGCTGCTGGAGCACCTGGTCGACGTCGTCCTGCACTTCGAGGGCGACCGGCACGCGCGCCTGCGCCTGGTCCGCGGCGTCAAGAACCGCTACGGCGCCACGGACGAGGTCGGCTGCTTCGAACTGCACGACGAGGGCATCACGGGCCTTGCGGACCCGAGCGGACTTTTCCTGACCCGCCGTGACGAACCGGTCCCGGGCACCTGCCTGACGGTGACCCTGGAGGGCCGCCGCCCGCTGGTGGCCGAGGTGCAGGCACTGACCGTGGACTCCCAGATCCCCTCCCCGCGCCGGACCACCTCGGGCCTGGAGACCTCCCGGGTGTCGATGATGCTCGCGGTGCTGGAGCAGCGCGGCCGGATCAGCGCGCTCGGCAAGCGGGACATCTACTCCGCGACCGTCGGCGGGGTGAAGCTCTCCGAGCCGGCCGCCGATCTCGCCGTCGCGCTCGCGCTCGCCTCGGCCGCGAGCGACGTCCCGCTGCCGAAGAACCTGGTCGCGATCGGCGAGGTGGGCCTGGCGGGCGAGGTCAGACGGGTCACGGGCGTGCAGCGCAGGCTCTCCGAGGCGCACCGGCTGGGCTTCACGCACGCGCTCGTGCCGGGCGATCCGGGCAAGATCCCGTCCGGCATGAAGGTCCTGGAAGTCGCGGACATAGGGGATGCGCTGAGGGTGCTGCCACGCTCCCGTCACCGAGAGGCCCCACGGGAGCCGGAGGACCGCCGGTAGACTTTGCCCAGGTCTCGCCCGTCCGTACGAACCGAGTGCGCACGACGGCAGCGCCCCAGAACCTGCGACCGGAGGAGTGCAGTGGCAGCCAACGACCGGGCAGCAGCTCCCGGAAAGTCCGGTGGGAGTGCCGGTTCCGATGGCCTGATGCGCGCCTCGCTGAGCGCCGTGGCTCCGGGTACGGCCTTGCGCGACGGCCTCGAGCGGGTCCTGCGCGGCAACACCGGCGGGCTCATCGTGCTCGGCTCCGACAAGACCGTCGAGGCGATGTGCACGGGCGGTTTCGTCCTGGATGTCGAGTTCACCGCCACGCGGCTGCGGGAGCTGTGCAAGCTGGACGGCGGCATCGTGGTGTCGTCGGACCTGTCGAAGATCCTGCGGGCCGGTGTGCAGCTGGTGCCGGACCCGACGATCCCGACGGAGGAGACGGGTACCCGTCACCGCACGGCCGACCGGGTCTCCAAGCAGGTCGGCTTCCCGGTGGTGTCGGTCTCCCAGTCCATGCGGCTGATCGCCCTGTACGTCGACGGGCAGCGGCGCGTCCTGGAGGACTCGGCGGCGATCCTGTCCCGCGCGAACCAGGCGCTGGCGACCCTGGAGCGGTACAAGCTCCGCCTGGACGAGGTCGCGGGCACGCTCTCGGCGCTGGAGATCGAGGATCTGGTGACGGTCCGGGACGTGTCGGCGGTCGCGCAGCGCCTGGAGATGGTTCGGCGCATTGCCACCGAAATCGCCGAATACGTGGTCGAACTGGGCACCGACGGCCGCCTGCTGGCACTCCAGCTGGAGGAGCTGATCGCGGGCGTGGAGCCGGACCGTGAGCTGGTCGTGCGGGACTACGTCCCCGAGCCCACGGCGAAGCGCTCGCGCACGGTCGAGGAGGCGTTGTCCGAGCTGGACGCCCTCAGCCACGCGGAGCTGCTGGAGCTGGGCACGGTGGCGCGGGCGCTGGGCTACACGGGCTCCCCCGAGACGCTCGACTCGGCGGTGTCCCCGCGGGGCTTCCGCCTGCTGGCCAAGGTGCCCCGGCTTCCCGGCGCGATCATCGACCGCCTGGTGGAACACTTCGGCGGTCTGCAGAAGCTGCTGGCCGCGAGCGTGGACGACCTGCAGACGGTGGACGGGGTCGGCGAGGCCCGGGCAAGGAGCGTCCGCGAGGGCCTGTCGCGGCTGGCGGAGTCGTCGATCCTCGAGCGGTACGTCTGAGCCGTACGCCTGAGCGGCACGTCCGAGCGGTACGCCTGAGCGGCACGCCTGATTCGGGGGCCGCCGTCGGATCGGGGGCCGACGTCGGATCAGGGCTGCCCGTCGATTCGGGGGCTGCCCGCCTCGTCGTCGGGTGCGGGCCGGTGGCGGCTGGTCGCGCAGTTCCCCGCGCCCCTTCAGGGCGCTCAGCCGCGGCGCGTCGTCGGGTGCGGGCCGGCGGGGGCCGGCCGCACAGCTCCCCGCGCCCCTTTGGGGCGCGGGCGGCCTCCGTCCGCGGCTGCTAGTCAGCGGACAGCACGAACGACGTCTGGGCCTTGGGGAAGCCCGGGGCCTTGGCCTCCAGGAGGTATGTTCCGGGCTTGGCCGACCCCGCGGGAGGCGTCGCGCACTCGGCAGCGCTCGGCTTGCGGTCCCACTGCACGGCGTACGTGATGACCTGCCCCGCAGGCACCCGGAACACCAGGCTCGCGGCACCCTTCGGGCAGTCCGCCGAGGACCAGTAGGCGTCGTTGCCCTCCGCCGGCGTGACGGTCAACACCGCCTTCTTCGGCCCGAGATCGACCTTGCAGTCACCGGACGACGTGTTCTTCGCGATGAGTTCGAAGGACGGCGTCTGGTCCGGCGAGTACGAGTTGTGCCGGCTGTGCAGGGTCAACGTGAGCGCCCCGGCGGTGCAGTTGGGCAGCGAGGAGGACGCCGGCAGTGCGTCGCCCGCAGCGACCTCGCCGCCGCCGGACCCCGCGCCCGAGGAGCCGTCGGATCCCGAGGAACCGGTGTCGCCCTTGCCGTCCGAGCCGGAGCCGTCACCGGACCCGGAACCGGTCCCGTCGGAGTCCCCGCCGCTCGACTCGTCGCGCCCGCCGGGGTGTTGGCTGATCGCGGGCCCCGAGGAGGAGGGTCCCGGCGTGATCGTGGAGACGGGATTCTTGTCGCTGGAGCCGCCGGCGTTCTTCTTGCCTCCCCCGCCGGACGTGACGATCCAGACGGTCAGCAGCGCCAGCACGGCGACCACCGACACGATGACGACCCTCCGTCGCCAGTAGATGGAGGAGGGAAGCGGCCCGACCGGATTGCGCAGAGATCCCACGGCGCAAACTGTACGAGAGATCGGCACGCTTGCTTGCGTCACCCGCCGCCCGTGCATCAACTTTTCCGGATCATCATCCCGGCAACTGCCGTCAGGGAGACAGCTTTTCCCCGAGCGCCACGCTCCGTGTCCGCGCGGTCACCAGCCATGCCCGCCCCAGCCGTGGCAGGATCGGAAAGGCCATGACTGAGAAGATCCACGCTCCCGTGATCGCCTGGTTCGACACCCACGCCCGCGACCTCCCCTGGCGCCGCCCGGAGGCGGGCCCCTGGGGTGTGATGGTCAGCGAGTTCATGCTCCAGCAGACCCCGGTGAGCCGGGTACTGCCCGTCTACGAGGAGTGGCTGGCCCGCTGGCCGCGCCCCGCCGATCTCGCCGGAGAGGCTCCGGGCGAGGCAGTGCGCGCCTGGGGCCGCCTCGGCTATCCGCGGCGCGCGCTGCGCCTGCACGGCGCCTCCGTCGCCATAACGGAGCGGCACGGCGGGGACGTGCCGACGGACCACGCACAGCTGCTGGCGCTGCCCGGCATCGGCGAGTACACGGCGGCCGCGGTGGCGTCCTTCGCCTACGGGCAGCGGCACGCGGTGCTGGACACGAACGTCCGCCGGGTCTTCGCGCGGGCGGTGACGGGGGTGCAGTACCCGCCGAACGCCACCACGGCGGCCGAGCGGCGCCTGGCCCGCGAGCTGCTGCCCGGGGACGAGCGGACCGCCGCCCGCTGGGCCGCAGCGTCCATGGAGCTGGGCGCGCTGGTGTGCACCGCCAAGAACGAGGGCTGTCACCGCTGCCCGATCGCCGCGCAGTGCGCCTGGCGGCTCGCGGGCAAGCCGGAGCACGAGGGCCCGCCGCGCCGCGGGCAGACGTACGCGGGCACGGACCGCCAGGTGCGCGGCAAGCTGCTCGCCGTGCTGCGGGAGGCGCACGCGCCGGTTCCGCAGGCGGTGTTGGACCGGGTGTGGCACGAGCCGGTGCAGCGCGCCCGCGCGCTCGACGGGCTGGTGACGGACGGCCTGGTGGAGCCGTTGCCGGGGAACCTGTACCGGCTGCCTCTCACCTGACACACAGCCACATCACAGCGGACGGCCCTTTGTTACGGCCCACCCAGCCCGACAAAGCACCTCATAAGCGGACATAAGGAGAACTCCCCTTACCCCGGTCCGGCTTCCGTTACACAACCGACGGACAGCCGATTGCTAGCCGAAGGCTGCTCCGCACAGCCCCGTGACAACCACTCCGTAGCTTCTTTCTCGTGCCCGACAGACCACGGGCCGGTGAGAGAGCAGGACTTCGGGCGCAAGCCGGAGTACACGGGGAACGGAGGCGGTTGATCATGGCGCAGGGCGAGGTGCTCGAATTCGAGGAGTACGTCCGCACCCGGCAGGACGCGCTGCTGCGCAGCGCCCGCCGGCTGGTCCCCGACCCGGTCGACGCCCAGGACCTGCTGCAGACCGCACTGGTGCGGACGTACGGCCGCTGGGAGGGCATCGCGGACAAGCGGCTCGCGGACGCCTACCTGCGCCGGGTGATGATCAACACCCGTACCGAGTGGTGGCGGGCGCGCAAGCTGGAGGAGGTCCCGACCGAGCAGCTGCCGGACGCGTCCGTGGACGACTCCACCGAGCAGCACGCCGACCGGGCGCTCCTCATGGACATCATGAAGGTTCTGGCTCCGAAGCAGCGCAGCGTCGTGGTGCTGCGACACTGGGAGCAGATGTCCACGGAGGAGACGGCCGCCGCCCTCGGCATGTCGGCCGGTACGGTCAAGAGCACGCTGCACCGGGCGCTCGCCCGGCTCCGCGAGGAGCTGGAGGCCCGCGATCTGGACGCACGCGCGCTGGAGCGTGAGGAGCGGGAGCGTTGCGCGGCCTGACCGGGGCCGGGCCCAGTGAGGCCCGAGTTAATTCTTTGGCGGTGATCATGGCTGTGGCCTCGATCGCCGCCCTCGCCCTTTTCACCGCCTCGTGCAGCAGCGGCGGCGAGGGAGCCCGGGACGAGGGCCCGGCGCACGCGTCCGCGATGGCGGGCGCCGTCGCCTCGCCGTCACCCAGCCCCTCCGTTTCCTACCGGCGTGTGGACGCCGTGGCCCTGCTCATGAAGGACCCCGCGGTCTCGGCGTCCGTCAAGCGTGACCTGAAGCCGTGCGACAGCGATGATGATCCGGTCGAGGTCACCTACGGCGATCTGACCGGCGGCTCCGTGGACGACATCCTGATCAACGTGTCGGCCTGCAGTGACTGGGTGGGCATCGGCACGTACGTGTACCGGGACGTCGGGGGCACGTACAAGAATGTGTTCAAGGCGGAGGAGTCGCCGGTCGTCGCGGAGATCGACGGCACCGGCCTGACCGTGACCAAGCAGGTGTACGACACGGACGATCAGATGTCGAACCCGTCCAGGGAGACCGTGATCACCTACAGGTGGAAGGCAGGCCGGTTCACCGAGCGGTCCAGGCACGACACTCAATACAGCAGAACCGGCGGCGACGCACCGTCCGCGTCGGTCGGCTGACCCCCACGCACGCACATCACAAGGACTGAGAGCACCGGGATGGCAGACCAGACCCACGTCCTGTTCGTCGAGGACGACGACGTCATCCGCGAAGCCACGCAGCTCGCCCTGGAGCGGGACGGCTTCGCGGTCACCGCCATGCCCGACGGGATTTCCGGCCTGGACGCGTTCCGCGCGAACCGGCCGGACATCGCGCTGCTGGACGTCATGGTCCCGGGCCTGGACGGGGTCAGCCTGTGCCGTCGTATCCGGGACGAGTCGACCGTGCCGGTGATCATGCTCTCGGCGCGAGCCGACTCCATCGACGTCGTCCTCGGCCTGGAGGCGGGCGCCGACGACTATGTGACCAAGCCGTTCGACGGTGCCGTCCTGGTCGCCCGGATCCGCGCGGTGCTGCGCCGCTTCGGGCACGCCGGCGGGGCCGCGCAGACCGGTGAGGCCCCCGCCGAGGTGGACGGCGGCACGCTGACCTTCGGTGACCTGGACATCGACACCGAGGGCATGGAGGTGCGCCGGGCCGGGCAGCCGGTGGCGCTCACCCCGACCGAGATGCGGCTGCTGCTGGAGTTCTCCGGCGCGCCGGGCACCGTGCTCTCCCGCGACAAGCTGCTTGAACGGGTCTGGGACTACGGCTGGGGCGGGGACACCCGGGTCGTCGACGTCCATGTGCAGCGGCTGCGCCAGAAGATCGGCCAGGACCGGATCGAGACGGTCCGCGGCTTCGGCTACAAGTTGAAGGCCTGAGCGGGGCGACCATGCGGGGGATCATTCGGCGCCCGGTGGGGTGGGCGGAGCGCGCGGGCCTCAGGACCGGGCTCAGATGGAAGCTGAGCGCGGCGATCGCGCTGGTCGCCGGACTCGTGGCGATAGCGCTCAGCCTGGTCGTGCACAACGCCGCCCGCGTTTCGATGCTCGACAACGCGCGCGACCTGGCCAATGAGCGTGTGCAGGTCGCCCAGGGCAATTACGAGCGGTACGGGCGGCCGAACTTCCCCAACATCAAGATCGACGACCCCGGGCTGCCTCCCGCCCTGCGCGAGAAGGTCGAGCAGGGGCGCCGGGTCAGCGACGTCACGGACCACGCCGGAGGGCCGCCGGACATCTGGGCGGCCGTACCCGCCAAGGACGGGCATGTGCTGTCCCTGCACAGCCACTTCCCGGACCGCTCCGCGGACGTGATGAAGGATCTCGACCAGGCCCTGGTCATCGGCTCCATCGCGGTCGTGCTCGGCGGCAGCGCGCTCGGCGTGCTCATCGGCGGGCAGCTGTCACGGCGGCTGCGCAAGGCGGCGGCCGCGGCGGGTGAGGTCGCCAACGGCGAGACGGACGTACGGGTGCGAGAGGCCATCGGCGGGGTCGTGCGGGACGAGACCGACGATCTCGCGCGCGCGGTGGACGCCATGGCCGACGCGCTGCGGCAGCGGCTGGAGGCCGAGCGGCGGGTCACCGCCGACATCGCGCACGAGCTGCGCACCCCGGTGACGGGCCTGCTGACCGCGGCCGAACTACTGCCGCCCGGCCGACCCACCGAGCTGGTCCTGGACCGCGCGAAGGCGATGCGCACCCTGGTCGAGGACGTCCTGGAGGTGGCCCGTCTGGACAGCGCCTCCGAACGGGCCGAGCTGCAGGACATCATGCTGGGCGAGTTCGTGGCCCGGCGCGTGGCCGCCAAGGACCCGGGCATCACCGTACGGGTGGTGCACGAGTCGGAGGTCACCACCGACCCGCGCCGTCTGGAGCGGGTGCTGTTCAACCTGCTCGCCAACGCCGCCCGGCACGGAAGGCCGCCGATCGAGGTCAGCGTCGAGGGCCGGGTCATCCGGGTGCGCGACCACGGCCCCGGTTTCCCCGAGAAGCTGCTCGCCGAGGGTCCGAGCCGCTTCCGCACCGGCAGTATGGACCGCGCCGGCCAGGGCCACGGCCTGGGCCTGACCATCGCGGCCGGCCAGGCCCGGGTGCTGGGCGCCCGCCTGACCTTCCGCAACGTACGCCCGATCGGCGCACCCGAGCACATCCCGGCCGAGGGCGCGGTGGCCGTCCTCTGGCTTCCGGAACACGCGCCCACCAGCACGGGCAGCTATCCCATGCTGCCGCTGTCCGGCGGCAAGGGCGGCACCGGCCGAGCCACGGGCAGCACTAGCTGAGCAGGGAGTCGGCCAGCCGCTCGGCCGTGGCCGCGTCCAGGGGGGCGTGGCCGAGCAGGAAGCGGTACCAGAAGAAGCCGTAGAACTGGTCGACCAACAGGTCGATGTCCCGGTCGCCGGGGAGTTCGCCGCGGTCGCGGCCGCGGTCGAGGATCTCGCGCACGGCGGCCCGGCGGGACTCGGTGAACGTCCCGATCAGCTCCGCCAGATGCGGGTCACGGGCCGCCTCCCGGACGAGGGTGCGCAGGGCCGGGCCGGCCGGTGAGCGCTGCGACGTCTCGAAGGTGGCCGCCACCAGCGCGCGCAGATCCCCGCGCAGGGTGCCGGTGTCCGGCGCGGGGACGTCCTGCGCCGCGCGGTCGGTGAGCGCGTCCAGCAGCACCGCGCCCTTCGACGGCCACCAGCGGTACAGCGTCTGCTTGCCGACCCCGGCCGCCCGCGCGATGGTCTCCACGCTCACCGGGGCGCCGTCGGCGTCGGCGAGCAGCTCCAGGGCGGCGTCGAGGATCGCCCGGCGGGCCGCCTCGTTGCGGCGCCGGCCGGTGTGCGGGCGGGGCGCCGCGCCTGCGGTGCCGGGTTCTTTGGTGTCCACGGGCTCATCCTCTCCGACGCTCCGAGTTCCCTCGGTTCCGCCCACCTTGACGAGACTACCGGTCTCGGTAACACTTTAACGAGACCGACGTTCTCGACAAAGGGTCGGAACCCGGTGACGCATCAGGAGAGAAGCCACTCATGAGCACTCCGAACACCAGCCCCCTCGCCGGACAGCGCGTCGTCGTCATGGGCGGCGGCTCCGGCATCGGTGAGGCGGCGGCCGCCTCCTTCGCGGCCGACGGCGCAGAGGTGGTCATCACCGGCCGCGGCCAGGACCGGCTCGACGCGGCTGCCGCCCGGATCGAGGGCAAGGTGTCGACGTACCGCCTGGACGCGGCCGACCGGCCCGCCGTGGACACCTTCTTCGACCGGTCCGGCCCCGTGGACCACCTCGTCATCGCCGTCAGCGGCTCCAAGGGCGGCGGCCCCTTCGCCGAACTGGACCCGGCCGAGCTGGCGGCGGGCTTCGACGGCAAGTTCTGGCCGCACGTCCACGTCCTGCAGGCGGCCCTGCCCGCCCTGCGCCGCGACGGCTCGGTCACCCTGGTGACCGCCGCCTCCGCCCGCGCCGCCCTCCCCGGCACCGCGGGCCTCGCGGCGATCAACGGCGCCTTGGAGGCCATGGTGCCGCCCCTCGCGGTGGAGCTGGCGCCGCTGCGGATCAACGCGGTCTCCCCGGGTGTCGTCGACACGCCCTGGTGGGACGCCGTACCGGCCGAGCAGCGCAGCGCCCTGTTCGACGGCTTCGCCGCCGTCACTCCCGTGGGCCGCGTCGGCCGCCCCGAGGAGATCGCCCGCGCCGTGCACCTGCTCGCCGTCAACGGCTTCGTGACCGGCGTCGTCCTGGAGGCGACGGGCGGCGCCACCCTGGCGACCGGCCGCTGAGACTCGGAACCGGTCCTGCCTCGGGGCCCGGTCCCGCCTCAGGACCCGGCCCAGCCTCGGACCTCAGGCCCAGTCCTTCGAGAAGTCCAGCTCCTCACTGCGCTCGGTCAGCGAGAACCAGTTGCCGTTGTCGTCCCGGAAGATGGCCTCGATGCCGTACGGCCGCTCCTGCGGCTCCTGGAGGAACTCCACGCCCCGCGACCGGAACGTCTCGTAGTCCCCCCGGCAGTCGTCCGTACGGAACGCGCCGGCCCCCAGCACCCCCTTGGCCACCAGCTTCTTCAGCGCCTCGGCCGACTCGGGGTCGAGGCCGGGGCCGTCCAGGCTCATCAGGGCCAGCTCCACCCCGGGCTGGTCCCTGGCTCCGACGGTGACCCAGCGCATGTCGCCCATGGCGACCTCGCTGCGCACCTCGAAGTCCAGCTTCTCGGTGAAGAAGGCCTTCGTCCGCTGCTGGTCGAAGGTCCATACGGTGGTGATGCCCAGGCCCTTGATCATGGCTCTGCTCTCCCGTCGGCAGGGTGCTGCTGTTCCTGCTCGCCACCGTAGGCAGGCCCGGGACCGGCGCGCTTCTTCGATGTTGCGCTGTTGAAGCCGCCGGCCCAGAGCATGGCGTAACAGCCGGGTATGAGAGAGGCGCCGCGGCCCACGTGCCTGGTGCGGTACTCGCTCGGGGTGAGTCCGGTGCGGGCCTTGAAGCGGGCGGAGAAAGTGCCGAGGCTGCTGAAGCCGACCAGCGTGCAGATCTCGGTCACCGAGAGGCCGGCGCCGCGCAGCATCTCCTCGGCCCGCTCGATCCGGCGGTGCGTCAGATACTGCCCGGGCGTCTCTCCGTAGGCGTCCTTGAAAGCGCGCAGGAAGTGATACCGCGAGTACCCGGCATGTGCCGCGACCGCATCCAGATCGAGCCCGGGGTCGGCCCAGTCACGGTCCATGGCGTCCTTGGCCAGGCGCAGCCGGCGGATCTTCTCCATGAGGCCGATGGTGGCACGGGGCACCGACAGTCGCCGGGACACGGGCGGGCCGGGCACGGCGAAGGCCCCCGGGGCGGACACCGACCGGGGGCCTTCGTACAGTCTTGGCGCAGAGGGGGCTCAGACCGCGTCGATCACCGGCGCCGGACCCTCGCCGCCCTCCGCCGCGGGCTTCTGGGGCCCGCCCTTGAGCGGAACTTCCTTCACGAACAGCGAAGCGATCAGCACCAGCACCGCGATCACCGAACCCAGCAGGAACGCCGAGTGCGTACCGGCGGACACCGCGTGCTGGTACGCCTCGCGCGCCTGCACCGGCAGCTTGGCGAGGCTCGCCGCGTCCAGCTGGGCGGACTTCTCGGTGATGTTCTTGCCCAGCGCACCGGCCCGCTCGGCCATGACGTCCTGGACCCGGTGGTTGAACAGCGCGCCCATGATGGCCACACCGAAGGAGGAGCCGAGCGTACGGAACAGGGTGGCGGAGGAGGAGGCCACGCCCATGTCCTTCATCTGCACGCTGTTCTGCGCGACCAGCATGGTGATCTGCATCAGACAGCCCATGCCCGCGCCGAGCACGGCCATGTAGATGCCGGACGTCAGCCGCGTGGTGCCGGTGTCCATCGTCGACAGCAGGTACAGGCCGACGATCATCAGCACACCGCCGACGATCGGGAAGACCTTGTAGCGGCCGCTGCTGGTGGTGACGCGCCCGGCGACCATCGAGGTCACCAGCATCGCGCCGAGCATCGGCAGGAGCAGCAGACCGGAGTTGGTCGCGGAGGCGCCCTGCACCGCCTGCTGGTACAGCGGCAGGAAGAGCGTGGCACCGAACATCACGAAGCCGGTGACGAAGCCGATGACCGACATCAGGGTGAAGTTGCCGCTCCTGAAGATGTGCAGCGGCAGCACCGGCTCGGCGGCCCTGGTCTGCCAGAACACGAACCCGACCAGTGCGGCCACGCCGATACCGATCAGCTCCATGATCCGCGCGGACGTCCAGGCGTACTCACTGCCGCCCCAGGTGGTGACCAGCACGATGGAGGTGATGCCGACGGTCAGCAGGACGACACCGAGGTAGTCGATGCCCGCCTTGGACCGCTTCTTCGGCAGGTGCAGCACCGCGGTGACCAGAGCCAGGGCCACGACGCCGAGCGGCAGGTTGATGTAGAAGGTCCAGCGCCAGCCCCAGTTGTCGGTGATGGTGCCGCCGACCAGCGGGCCGCCGATCATCGCCAGCGCCATGACGCCGGCCATCATGCCCTGGTACTTGCCGCGCTCCCGCGGCGGTATGAGGTCGCCGATGATCGCCATGACACCGACCATCAGACCGCCCGCGCCGAGTCCCTGGACGGCCCGGAACCCGATCAGCTGACCCATGTCCTGGGCCATGCCGCTCAGCGCGGAGCCGATCAGGAAGATCACGATCGAGCTGAGGAAGGCGCCCTTGCGCCCGAACATGTCACCGAGCTTGCCCCAGACCGGGGTCGAGGCCGCGGTCGCCAGGGTGTACCCGGTCACCACCCACGACAGGTGTTCCAGGCCGCCCAGCTCACCCACGATCGTCGGCATCGCCGTGCCCACGATCATGTTGTCGAGCATCGCGAGCATCATCGCGATCATGAGAGCGAGCACGACCACCCGCACGCTCTTCGGCTGTTTCTCCGACTTGTCCGCTGCCTCTGGGGCCCTCACGGCCGCCTGCGTGTCCGCCATCTCCCCTACTCCCCCTGGCGGCCTTACTTACTTGCCGCCCGGCTAGTTCTCGCTACACTGGGACGGTAGAGGTTTCACTTGCCGGTCGTCAAGTAAGTTTCCGCGGGAGCGCGAGGAGTACGAGGATGAGCGTCACCATGGACGGCACCAAGCAAAAGCGCCGCGGAAACACCCGCCAGCGCATCCAGGACGTGGCACTCGAACTCTTCGCCGAGCAGGGGTACGAGAAGACCTCCCTGCGCGAGATCGCCGAGCGTCTCGACGTCACCAAAGCGGCCCTGTACTACCACTTCAAGACGAAGGAAGAGATCATCGTCAGCCTCTTCGAGGACCTGACGAAACCGATCGAGGACCTGATCGAGTGGGGCAGGAACCAGCCACACACCCTGGAGACCAAGCACGAGATCGTACGGCGCTACAGCCAGGCCCTGACCGGCGCGGAGCCGCTCTTCCGGTTCATGCACGAGAACCAGGCGACGGTACGGGAGCTGCGCATCGGCGACACCTTCAAGGACCGCATGCGCGACATGAGGGACATCTTCATCGACCCGGACGCGCCCCTCGTGGAACAGATCCGCTGCGTCAGCGCCATGTTCACGCTGCACGCCGCGATGTTCCTGATGCAGGACCTGGAAGGCGACTTCGAGACACGGCGCGAGGCCGTTCTCGAAGTCGCCATGGACCTCGTCACACAGGCGCACGAGGGCGCCCGCAGGAAGGACTGAATCAGACGGTCACGCCGTGGGCCCGCAGGAAGTCGACCGGGTTCACGGCCGAGCCGTAGTTCGGGGTCGTGCGGATCTCGAAGTGCAGGTGCGGGCCGGTGGAGTTGCCGGTGCTGCCCGACAGGGCTATGTGCTGGCCGGTCTTGACGACCTGGCCGACCTTCACGTCGATCCGGGACAGGTGGGCGTACTGCGAGTACGTGCCGTTGCCGTGGCTGATGACGATGGCGTTGCCGTAGGCGGGGCCGTCACCGGCGCCGTTGCCGCCGGCCTTGACGACGGTTCCGCCGTGCGCGGCCATGACCTCGGTGCCGGTCGGCACGGCGAAGTCCTGCCCGCTGTGCTTGTGGGCCCAGTGGCTGCCGTCCTGCATGAAGCTGGCCGAGAGCGTGTACTTCTTCACCGGGTCGACCCAGGAGGCGGCGGACGGCGCGGCGGCGCTCGCGACCCCGGCACCCAGCACGGCCGTGGCGCCGGCTCCGGCAGCCAGGACGGCCACGCGGTTGCGGAGCGAGGACGTACGGGAAGAAGTGACGCGCTTGAACATCGATACCTCGTGGGTTCGGGGACAGAATGGCCACCCGGCGCAAAGGCGTTCGCCGGACGGCCCGTCATTGGTAACCCCCTGGGCCGTCCCGGCTCAATACCCCCCATCTACGGCATCCAGTAGTAGATGAGTGCAGAACAGCCCACTTCTTGACAGAGACCCACCCTGCAGGAACCAGCCCCGCCGACGTCGGTCTTTGATGCGAGATTCCGGGCCTAATGTCCTTTTCACCCGGATAAAATGTCCCACTATCCCGGCTAGTAACGGACAAATCGCCTGTGTGGCACATCACCGGCTTATCGCCGGTTTCCCAAAACGACGGCCGAAGAAATGTGACGCACACCCCTTGGCTGCCTACCGTTCAGTAACCCTATGGTTCCCCTCGCGCCATTCTTGCCACACATCATGCCCCTGACATCCACAGTCAGGCCGTGCAGCGTACGGACGTGAGAGGACCCCCACCGATGACCAGACGCCCCTGGGCGCGCCGGACAGCCGTCACCGCCGTCTCCGTGGCCGCGCTCGCCGCGCTCGCCACCCCGGCCGAAGCGGCGACCACCACGAACAGCAGCACCTCTGCCGCCGTCACCTCCGTCACCTCCGCCAAGGTCGACTACGCGACCTGGCAGAAGGACTGCCAGACGGTGATGGACCAGGCCCTGCCGTACCTGAAGGAGCGCATCGCCGACGCCGAGCCCGGCGAGAAGCAGGCAATCGTCTTCGACATCGACAACACCACGCTGGAGACCGACTTCGGCTTCAGCTACCCGCAGCCGGCCAACAAGCCCGTCCTGAACGTCGCCCGGTACGCGCAGGAGCACGGCGTCTCCCTCTTCTTCGTCACCGCTCGCCCGGGCATCATCTACTGGCCCACCGAGTACAACCTCGAGCACGACGGCTACGACGTCTCCGGCCTCTACGTCCGCGGTCTCTTCGACCTCTTCAAGAACGTCGCCGACTACAAGACCGCCCAGCGCGTCGACATCGAGAACCAGGGCTACAAGATCATCGCGAACATCGGCAACAGCGCCACCGACCTGTCGGGCGGCCACGCCGAGAAGACGTTCAAACTCCCGGACTACAACGGGCAGTTGTCCTGACGCGAGGCTGAATCCTCCGGTTAGGCTCCATCCCTGTCTCAGCCGTTGTGCGACCACGGGGGGTGGCGGATGGAGCCGACCGTACTGGGCAGCAAGCTGGCGTCCGGCCTGATCGGACCGCTGGTGAAGAAGCTGTTCGTGGCGGACGGGCCCGGCGCGGGGCTGGTGGACAAGCCGGTGCGCCTGTCGGCGCTCGTGTCCTTCCGGGGCGAGAAACGCACCCTCGCCGAGAAGGACGTCCACCGGCTGTCCGAGCGGCTGGTGGCGCAGGCGGTGGATTCACCGGGCGAGGCGCCCTTCCCCACGGCCGAGCAGCCCGCTGTCGCCGAGGCCCTGGCCCGCAGACTGCTCGCCCTCGGCGAGCTGGAGATGGACGACGTCCAGGCCGTACGCCTGGGCCATCGCGAGCTGGCCAAGAAGCTGCACTACGGCGCCTCATCCCCTGTGGGCCTGTCCCCCGACGCCCACCACTTTCTCGACTCCGCCACCGAGTGGGCCTGCCTGCAGATCCTGGAGTTCTTCACCCGGCGCTCCACCTTTGTGGCCCGCACCCTCGTCGAACAGAGCCGCGCGCAGACGGAACTCATCGCCAAGGTGGACGAGCTGATCGCGCGCGTCCCGCGCCCCGACGCCCGCGACACCGCCTTCGAACGCCGCTACCTGCCCTGCCTCGCCCAGCAGCACGACCACATCACCATCTACGGCATCGACCTGCGCGACTCCCCGGACCGCTGGCCGCTGGAAGTGGCCTATCTGAGCCTGGAGGCGACCGCCGCGGAGGAGCCGGTGGCGGAGCTGGAGCCGGGCGAGCGCCCGTCTGCCACCGCGGGCCGGCTGCCCGCGCAGGAGGCGCTGCTCACCGACGCGCGCGTCCTGCTCCGCGGTGACGCCGGCTCCGGCAAGACGACCCTGGTGCAGTGGCTGGCGGTCACGACGGCCCGCCACGGCGACCGCATCCCCTACGTCCTCCCCCTGCGCACCCTGATCCGCACCGGCCCCCTCCCCCCGCCGGCCGACTTCCTCAAGGCGGTGAGCTGCCCGCTGACCCCACCGGAGGGCTGGACGGACCGCGTCCTGACAGCGGGCCGCGGCCTGGTCCTGGTGGACGGCCTGGACGAGATCCCGGCCGCCGACCGCCACCGCACCCGCGACTGGCTGCGTGCGCTGCTCCGGGCCTTCCCCGGCAACCGCTGGCTGCTGACCTCCCGCCCGACGGCCGTACGCCAGGACTGGCTGGCCCAGGAGGGGTTCCGGGAACTGTCCCTGGCCCCGATGCGCCGCTCCGAGGTGGCGACGTTCGTACGCCGCTGGCACGAGGCGGCACAGGCACCGGAGTACGAGGGCCCGCTCCTGGACTCCCTGCGCACCAAGCGCGACCTGGCCCGGCTGGCCACCAACCCCCTGATGTGCGGCCTGATCTGCGCGCTGCACCGCGAGCGCCGCGGCTATCTCCCCACGGGCCGCAAGGAGTTGTACGACGCCGCCCTCACGATGCTGCTGGCCCGCCGGGACCGGGAGCGCGGCATGGGTGCGGTGGACGGCGTGGAGCTGGGCGAGGAGGTCCAGCTGGAGCTTCTCCAGCGCCTGGCCTACGCGCTCGTCCTGAGCGGCCGTACGGAGATGACCCTGGAGACGACCGCGGGGATCGTGGAGCGGTGTCTGCCGACGGTGGCTTCCGCGGCGGGGCAGGGCGATGCGGAGACGGTCCTGCGAACGCTGCTGCTGCGAAGCGGCCTGCTGCGCCAACCGGCCGACGGCGTCGTCGACTTCGTACACCGCACCTTCCAGGACTACCTGGCGGCGCGGTACGCCGTCGAGGAGGGCCACCTCGATGTCCTGACCAGCCACGCCGACGACTCCCAGTGGGAGGACGTGGTCCGCATGGCGGTGGCCCACGCGCGACCACGGGAACGCGCCTCGGTGCTGAGGCAGTTGCTGGCCCGGGACACTCCTCGGCTCATCCTGCTGGCGCTGGCCTGTCTGGAGCATGCGGCGGCGCTGGAGCCGGGGGTGCGTGCCGAGGTGGAGTCGCGGGCGGCCGCGCTGATCCCGCCGCGCACGACGGAGGACGCGAGTGCTCTGGCGGGGGCCGGTCCGCTGGTTCTGGAGCTGTTGCCGGGGCCCGAGGGGCTGACGGACGAGGAGTCGCGGGGCGTCACGGTCACCGCCTCGCGCCTCGGGGAGGAGGAACCGGGCGGGGCGCTGGGGGTGCTCCGAAGGTTCCGGGACCATCCGGACCTGGACGTACGGCGCCAGCTCGTGGGCACCTGGCACCGGTTCGACGCGGAGGAGTACGCCGCCGAAGTCCTGGACCATCTGGACCGGACGGACCTCATGTTGTCCTGCGTGACGGCCGAGCAGCGCGACAGCATGGCCCGCATGCGTCCCTGGCACAGACTCGACGTCCAGGGCCCCCACCAGGTCGATGACATTCTGGCCTCCGTACCGGCCCTGGAATCGGTGACGACCCTCGAACTACAGGGCAACACCCATCTCACCGATCTGGGGTCCCTGTTGCCGTTCCGCTCGCTGAGCCGACTGTGGTTGGCCAAGTGCCCCGCGGCGACGGGGTTGCACCGCCTGGCCGCGCTGTCGCTCGACAGGCTCGGCGTCTTCAGGGTGGGCGACCTGACCGGGCTGGAGTCCTTGCGGTCGCTCACCAGCATCTCCGTGAGCCAGCCGCTGCCGGGTACAGCGCTCCCCCATGCCCTGCCGGTCGACGCCCCCTTGGAATTCCTCTTCCTGGGGGAGAACTCCACGGACGACACGGGGCTGTGCGGCCTCGAGCACTGGACCAGCCTGCACACGCTCAGCCTTGGGCCGCTGACCAGGGAGCCGGTTGCTGCCGACTGGCGGGCGGTCGCCGAACTGCCGCAGCTGACCAGCTTGTTCCTGAACGCATCCACCCTCCGGGACTTTCCGCGCTCCATCGATCTGATGCCCGAACTACCGGGTGTCGAAGAACTGTGGGTCCCCCTGCTGCACGGCACCGAGGAACTCTCCGCCCTGGCGCACCGGCTGCCGGGCCTGCGCTCGGTGACCCTGGTGAACCAGCTCGGGCACACCTTCCCGGCCTCCCGATTCGAGGGAGTCTTCCCCGGCGCGGAACTCATCGTGGAACAACGCTGAAAGGGGCCGGCGCCCAAAGGCACCGGCCCCTTTCAGCTCGGCCTTTCAGCCGTGACGCTTACGCGTCCTTGCTCAGGTTCGGCCCAGCCCCACCGGCCGCCTGCTCGATCGGCGGGACGTCCGGGAGTGCCGACTTCTCCTCACCCCGGAAGGTGAAGGTCTGGGACTCGCCCTCGCCCTCGGTGTCCACGACCACGATGTGACCGGGGCGCAGCTCGCCGAAGAGGATCTTCTCCGAGAGCGTGTCCTCGACCTCGCGCTGGATCGTGCGACGCAGCGGACGCGCGCCCAGCACCGGGTCGTAGCCCTTCTTGGACAGCAGCTCCTTGGCGGACTGGGAGAGCTCGATGCCCATGTCCCGGTCCTTGAGGCGCTCGTCCACCTTGCTGATCATCAGGTCGACGATCCGCAGGATGTCCTCCTGCGTCAGCTGCGGGAAGACGACCACGTCGTCGACGCGGTTGAGGAACTCGGGCCGGAAGTGCTGCTTCAGCTCGTCCTGGACCTTGTTCTTCATGCGCTCGTAGTTGGTCTTCGTGTCGCCCGAGGCCGCGAAGCCCAGGTTGAAGCCCTTGGAGATGTCCCGGGTGCCGAGGTTGGTCGTCATGATGATGACCGTGTTCTTGAAGTCCACGACCCGGCCCTGGGAGTCGGTCAGGCGACCGTCCTCCAGGATCTGCAGCAGCGAGTTGAAGATGTCGGGGTGCGCCTTCTCGACCTCGTCGAAAAGAACCACCGAGAACGGCTTGCGCCGCACCTTCTCCGTCAGCTGGCCGCCCTCTTCGTAACCCACGTATCCGGGGGGCGAACCGAAGAGACGCGACACCGTGTGCTTCTCGCTGAACTCCGACATGTCGAGGGAGATCAGCGCGTCCTCGTCACCGAAGAGGAACTCGGCGAGCGCCTTGGACAGCTCGGTCTTACCGACACCGGACGGGCCGGCGAAGATGAACGAGCCACCCGGACGCTTCGGGTCCTTCAGGCCCGCACGGGTACGGCGGATCGCCTTCGACAGCGCCTTGACGGCGTCGACCTGGCCGATGACCCGCTTGTGGAGCTCGTCCTCCATGCGCAGCAGGCGGGACGACTCCTCCTCCGTGAGCTTGAAGACCGGGATGCCGGTGGCCGTGGCGAGGACCTCGGCGATCAGCTCGCCGTCGACCTCGGCGACGACGTCCATGTCGCCGGCCTTCCACTCCTTCTCCCGCTTGGCCTTGGCGGCCAGGAGCTGCTTCTCCTTGTCGCGCAGGGAGGCGGCCTTCTCGAAGTCCTGCGAGTCGATCGCGGACTCCTTGTCCCGGCGGACGGCGGCGATCTTCTCGTCGAACTCGCGCAGGTCCGGCGGAGCGGTCATCCGGCGGATGCGCATCCGGGAACCGGCCTCGTCGATCAGGTCGATCGCCTTGTCCGGCAGGAAGCGGTCCGAGATGTAGCGGTCGGCCAGGGTGGCGGCCTGGACCAGGGCCTCGTCCGTGATGGAGACCCGGTGGTGGGCCTCGTACCGGTCGCGCAGGCCCTTGAGGATCTCGATCGTGTGCGGCAGGGACGGCTCGGCGACCTGGATGGGCTGGAAACGGCGCTCCAGGGCCGCGTCCTTCTCCAGGTGCTTGCGGTACTCGTCCAGCGTGGTCGCACCGATGGTCTGCAGTTCACCGCGGGCCAGCATCGGCTTGAGGATCGAGGCGGCGTCGATGGCGCCCTCGGCGGCACCCGCACCGACCAGCGTGTGCAGCTCGTCGATGAACAGGATGATGTCGCCGCGGGTGCGGATCTCCTTGAGGACCTTCTTCAGGCGCTCCTCGAAGTCACCGCGGTAGCGGGAGCCGGCGACCAGGGCGCCGAGGTCCAGCGTGTAGAGGTGCTTGTCCTTGAGGGTCTCGGGCACCTCGCCCTTGACGATGGCCTGCGCGAGGCCCTCGACGACGGCGGTCTTGCCGACGCCGGGCTCACCGATCAGCACCGGGTTGTTCTTGGTGCGGCGGGACAGCACCTGCATGACCCGCTCGATCTCCTTCTCGCGCCCGATGACCGGGTCGAGCTTGGACTCACGAGCGGCCTGGGTGAGGTTCCGGCCGAACTGGTCGAGGACCAGGGACGTCGAGGGCGTGCCCTCGGCGGGACCACCGGCGGTGGCGGCCTCCTTGCCCTGCTGGTAACCGGAGAGCAGCTGGATGACCTGCTGCCGCACCCGGTTGAGGTCTGCGCCCAGCTTGACCAGGACCTGGGCGGCGACGCCCTCGCCCTCGCGGATCAGGCCGAGCAGGATGTGCTCCGTGCCGATGTAGTTGTGGCCCAGCTGAAGGGCCTCGCGGAGCGACAGCTCCAGGACCTTCTTGGCACGGGGGGTGAAGGGGATGTGCCCGGACGGAGCCTGCTGGCCCTGACCGATGATCTCCTCCACCTGCTGGCGGACCGCCTCAAGCGAAATGCCGAGGCTCTCCAGGGCCTTAGCGGCGACACCTTCGCCCTCGTGGATGAGACCCAGGAGGATGTGCTCGGTGCCGATGTAGTTGTGGTTGAGCATCCGGGCTTCTTCCTGAGCCAGGACGACAACCCGCCGCGCGCGGTCGGTGAACCTCTCGAACATCGTTAATCGCTCCTCAGAGCGGTCAGGCAGTGGGGGGAACTTCCCCTCCCTGTCCTTCCGCAGCTTAGTCCCGCAAGCGGGGACCGCTCATTCCAACTGCCGACACCGTCCTTGGCCTCCTGACCCCGAACGCCGACATCTGCTCCAACCTGATGGTGCGAGACGATGTTCCCGCAGGCCAGGCAGTTACCCCACTCGCCACTACGCCGATGGCGAACGTGAGACGTCCCGTCCTGCGCGTCGCCCCCTCCCACTAGGCATGTCTTACCCGCAGGGACTGACACTCCATGCCGCGCGCAGCGGTTCCCTCCGCTATGGGCGAACAACCTTGCGCCTCCCCGGGCCCCCGCACGCCCCCCTCTTGGGCACTCTGTGCTTTCGCCAGAACACCCAGCGTAACCCTGGGCCCGCTTCGGCGGTTGCACGTGGCATGGCTGGCTCGGTCTGCTCGACCTCCACAACCTCCTCAACCTCCACGGTCCCCCTTCCACGCCGCCCCGTCGATCCGAAGGCGCCCAATTTCACGGACGGGCCGTCCGGACGGCCCGAACCGGGTGCCCGGGCCCGGCACTGGTACGAGAACGAATTGGGGTGGCCGACCGTGCCCGGACGGCCGCTGCGGCTGGTCACGGGGGTGCGGTTCGACGTGCTGGACATGCCGCTCGAGGCGGGCGCCGCGGCGCTCAGGCATCTCGCACCGGAGTCTCCGGTGGCACGGTGGGGCGACCGGATGCGGCTGCTGATGGCCGCGGGCAGCGCCGAGGAGCTGCCGGAGGTGCTGGACTGGCTGGAGTGGGGCGCGCTGGCCCTCGATCTGCGGGCCCTGGGCGCGGGCGGCCTCACGGAGGCGCCGCTGCCACCCGGACGGGGCTGCGCCGATGACGTTCAGGGGGCCGCCGTATGGCTGCGGCCCCCTGCACCGGGGTGCGAGGTCGAGGCCTCGCTGCCGGCACTGCCGGCCATGGGGGGCCAGGGAGGCACCCCCGATCTCGTGCGAGTGGTGGACACGGTGGCAGCACAGTGCCACCGCGTCCGGCTGCGGCGCGCGAGCGCCCCCTCGCTCGCCTGCCGGAGAAATCAGCCGTTGGCCTTCTCGTAGGCCTCGCGAATGGACGCGGGAACACGGCCACGGTCGTTGACCTCGTAACCGTTCTCCTTCGCCCAGGCGCGGATCGCCGCGGTGTCCTGGCTGCCACCGGAAGCGGCACGCGCCTTTCCGCGCCCGCCCGATGCGCGGCCTCCGGTACGACGACCGCCCTTCACATAGGCCTCGAGAAGGCCACGCAGCTTGTCCGCATTGGCGGTCGTGAGATCGATCTCGTACGTCTTGCCGTCCAACGCGAACGTGACGGTCTCGTCCGCCTCGCCGCCGTCGAGGTCGTCGACAAGAAGGACCTGAACCTTCTGTGCCACCGGATTTCCTTTCATCGATAACGTCAGGGCAGGGGGTGTGCGGCGTCCGCCGTTTCGCCGCCCCTGTTATATGCAGTACTGCAGTACGTCGGAAAGCAAACCGCTTTTGCCGGAAAAACACAAACCCCTGGGTGAGATCCGGGGACCCGCCGCGCTCCGGAAACATGCGCGTTTCGGACATAGGGAACCGGGGCAATGACGATCACAGATGCAGAAGCATCCGGCTGTTGCCCAAGGTGTTCGGTTTCACTCGTTCGAGACCGAGGAACTCGGCGACGCCCTCGTCATAGGAGCGCAACAGCTCCGCGTACACATCGGTGTCGACCGGCGTCTCACCGATCTCCACGAAGCCGTGCTTCCCGAAGAAGTCCACTTCGAAGGTGAGGCAGAAAACGCGCCGAACGCCGAGCCAGCGCGCCGTCTCCAGCAACTTCTCCAGCAACTGGTGACCGACACCGGCGCCCTTGAGGCCGGGCTTCACCGCGAGAGTGCGGACTTCCGCGAGGTCTTCCCACATGACGTGCAGCGCGCCGCAACCGAGCACCTCGGCGTTGTCGTCGCGTTCCGCGACCCAGAACTCCTGGATGTCCTCGTAAAGCGTGACCGTGGCTTTGTCGAGCAGGATGCGGTCGCGGGCGTAGGCGTCGAGGAGCCGGCGCACGGCCGGGACATCGCTGGTCCGGGCCCGCCGGACGGTGATGGCTTTTGCGCTGACTTCGGGGCGCTCTGCTGACATGAGCGGACGCTATCGCCCGTCGGCATCCCCGGCCGAGCCGGGGTTCTCCTCTTGCGGGGCTTGTGCGGCTTCCTGTTGCGGGGCTTGAGCGGCTTCCTGCGTTTCCGGCCCCTGGACGATGCGCACGGCGTCACTGAGGGCCTGGCGCTGTTCCTCGCTCATCATCCCGAAGAAGGCGACGAGAGCGGCTGCCGGGTTGTCGCTCTGCGACCAGGCGTCGTTCATCAGGGCGGCGGCGTACGCGGCTCGTGTCGAGACGGCCTCATATCGATAGGCGCGCCCTTCCGCCTCGCGGCGCACCCAGCCCTTCTGATGGAGATTGTCCAAAACGGTCATCACGGTGGTGTACGCGATGGACCGTTCCTGCTGGAGGTCTTCCAGGACTTCTCGAACGGTCACCGGGCGGTTCCACTTCCAGACCCGCGTCATGACCGCGTCTTCGAGTTCTCCCAATGGGCGAGGCACAGCTCAGAACAATAGTGGGAGATCACGACAATGGCGTGCCGGACGTGCACTTAGGCTACAAAAGCGAACAAAAAGGGCGCACGGCTCGGAGCGCACCGGGGTGCGGGGAGTCGTACGCCCTGAGGGCTGTCCGGCCGGTGAAGGACCTCGGCTCAGGCGTCGCCGCCGGCCGGGGCCTTGTGCCCGCCGTCCGCGCGCGCGAGGGCGGCGTCGACGGCCGCGTCCTCCTTGGCCTTGGCGGCCCCGCCCTGGGTCTTCACGATCACCCTGACCAGACCGATGAAGAACACGGCCATGACGACCGGCGGCACGAGCGCGGAGACGTAGTCCATGGCTCCAGGGTAGCCACGTGGGTCCGGGCGAATGGGGCGGGGTGGGCGAACCGGGGCGCCGGGCACACAGGGGACGCCCCGGCCTGGGGCGATGCCCGGCCGCCCGCGCCGCCCGCGCGCCGTCCGGACCCGCATGTCATCCGGACCCGCATGCCGTCCGAACCTGCATGCCGTCCGAACCCGCATGCCGTCCGCGCCGCACCCCGGTTCGCCCCGGCCGCGGCGAACCGGTCAGCCGGCCGCCAGCTGCTGCGTCTCCGGCGGACCGGCCGGAGGTCCGGGCCTTCTGCGGGGCGGGAAGACCTCGCCGGGGGTGGGGATGGGGCTGGTGAGCTTCTGGGCCGAGGCTCTGGGGTACGT
>NZ_JBFAET010000080.1:0-39876 GCF_040642095.1 Streptomyces sp. NPDC020362 | reverse complement strand
GGCCCGCCGGGGGGGGGGGGCGCCCCCCCCCGCGGGGGCGGCCCCGCCCCTCGCGGGAAGAGGTGGTGCTCAGCTCTCGGCGCCGGCCGGCTCACGGGTCGCGGCGGGGGCCGGCTCACGGGTCGCGGCGGGGGCCGTGTACGCGAGGGCGCGCGCCTGCTCCTTCGGCTGGCCGAGGCCCATGGAACGCATGACCGCGCCCACGACGCCACCGAGAACCACGATCGCCATGCCGGCCCAGAAACCGACCGGGTTGGCCATCACCATGAAGGCGCCCGCGACAGTGAAACCGATGAAGGCGATGGTGACGCCGGTCCAGGCGGCCGGGGTGTGACCGTGGCTGCTGCCCGCCATGACTTGCTCCTCGTTGCTGTGTACGTGTCGTAGTTCGAGTCGTACGTGTCGTACGGTTCCGAGCCCGCCCGTCACTGTCCGAGCCGGATGCTCGTCGTCCATTGTCCCGTACGCACACGCGTGCCGGACGCGGGGGTGGCGTCTGGTTCGCCACATCCGGCGACGGCCGGCGACGGCCCGGGTACGTACGGCTCCGGCTCAGGCGCCGGTCGGGTCCTCGCCGCGGTCCAGGGCCTTCCAGATCTCCTCGGGGCGCTCGGGATCGACCGGGCGGGCCTTGCGCCGCGGGCGGTCGGCGCCGCGCTCGTAGCGGCCGGACATCGCGGGCCACAGCCCGCCGTAGCGCAGGGCGAGCAGCCCGGCGAGCAGGATCAGGACGCCGCCGGCGGCCGCGACGTACGGCCAGCCGGTGTGGGTGAGGGCGGCGACCGTGGCGGAGGTGTTGCCGGTGGTCTGCGCGGCCTTCTCGTCCAGCGCGGAGCCGTCGGAGGCGCCGACGAGCGCGGCGACGACGATGCCCGCGCCGGAGAGCGCGAGCACCGTGGAGACGACGAAGCGGCCGGCCCTGCGCACGGCGAAGACGGCGACGAGCGCGGCGAGGCCCACTATGGCGAGGGCCGCGGGGACGCCCGTGACATCGCTGCCCCTGGCGGTCAGCGGGAACGTGCCGCCGGCCACCGTGGCGGTGCCCTGCGCCCATCGCTGGCGGGTCGCGAGCAGCGCCACGGCCGCGCCGAGCGCACCGCACAGCAGGGCCACGGCGAGGCTCCGCCGGCCGGACCGGGCGGGTGCGGCGGCTTCGGAACGGGGGTGAGGTACGGCAGTCACGTAGTCCACTATCGCCTGAACCCCGGGCGAACCGTCACCCGGGGTTCGTCCCGGGCCGGTCAGGCCTTTGTGAGGCGGTTGGCCGTGTGCACGGCCCGCAGTACCGCCGCCGCCTTGTTGCGGCACTCCTGGTCCTCGGCGACCGGGTCGGAGTCGGCGACGATGCCCGCGCCGGCCTGGACGTAGGCCGTGCCGTCCCGGAGCAGGGCCGTGCGGATGGCGATGGCCGTGTCGGAGTCGCCGGCGAAGTCGAGGTAGCCGACGCAGCCGCCGTACAGGCCGCGGCGGGACGGCTCCAGTTCGTCGATGATCTGCATCGCGCGGGGCTTGGGGGCGCCTGAGAGGGTGCCCGCCGGGAAGCACGCGGTCAGCACGTCGAAGGCGGTACGGCCGTCGGCGACCTTGCCGGTGACGGTCGAGACGATGTGCATGACGTGCGAGTAGCGCTCGATGGACATGAAGTCCACGACCTCCACGGAGCCGGGCGCGCAGACCCGTCCGAGGTCGTTGCGGCCGAGGTCGACCAGCATCAGGTGCTCGGCGCGCTCCTTGGGGTCGGCGAGCAGTTCCTCGGCGAGCGCCTGGTCCTCCTGGGGAGTGGCGCCACGGTGCCGGGTGCCGGCGATGGGGTGGACCATCGCCTGCCCGTCCTCGACCTTCACCAGGGCCTCGGGGGACGAGCCGACGACGTCGAACCCGTCGAAGCGGAAGAGGTACATGTACGGCGACGGGTTGGTCGCCCTGAGGACCCGGTACACGTCCAGCGCGCTCGCGGTGACCGGGGTCTCGAAGCGCTGGGACGGCACCACCTGGAAGGCCTCGCCCGCGCGGATGCGCTCCTTGACGTCCTCGACGGCCGCCTGGAAGTCGGGGCCGCCCCACAGGGCGGTGTACTCGGGCAGTTCGGAGGGCGGCAGGACGGCCGGGGGCTGGGCGACCGGGCGGGACAGGTCCGCCTCCATGGCGTCGAGGCGGGCCACGGCGTCCGTGTAGGCCTCGTCCACGCCGGTGTCGAGGTCGTTGTGGTTGATCGCGTTGGCGATCAGCAGGACCGAGCCCTCCCAGTGGTCCATGACGGCGAGGTCGCTGGTCAGGAGCATGGTCAGCTCGGGCAGCTTCAGGTCGTCCCGCTCGCCGGGGCCGATCTTCTCCAGGTGGCGCACGATGTCGTAGCCGAGGTAGCCGACCATGCCGCCGGTGAAGGGCGGCATGCCCTCCTGGTGGGGGGTGTGCAGGGTCTGGAGGGTGGCGCGCAGCGCCGCGAGCGGGTCGCCGGCCACGGGGACGCCGACGGGCGGGGTGCCGAGCCAGTGGGCCTGGCCGTCCCGGGCGGTCAGCGTGGCGGCCGAGCGCACGCCCACGAAGGAGTAGCGGGACCATGAGCGGCCGTTCTCCGCCGACTCCAGCAGGAAGGTGCCGGTGCGCTCGGCGGCGAGCTTGCGGTAGAGCGCGACCGGGGTGTCGCCGTCGGCGAGGAGTTTGCGCGTGACCGGGATGACGCGCCGGTCGGTGGCGAGCTTGCGGAAGGTCTCGAGGTCCATGGCGGCCGACCTTACTGATCCGTGGCCGGTGTGCCGGAACCGGCGCCGCTGTCGCCGTCCTTGAGCAGGACGTCCTCGTCGAAGCAGGTGCGCGCGCCGGTGTGGCAGGCGGCGCCCACCTGGTCGACCTTGACCAGCACGGTGTCGGCGTCGCAGTCCAGGGCGACCGACTTGACCCACTGGACGTGACCGGAGGTGTCGCCCTTGACCCAGTACTCCCGGCGGCTGCGCGACCAGTAGGTGCAGCGGCCCGTGGTGAGCGTGCGGTGCAGTGCCTCGTCGTCCATCCAGCCGAGCATGAGCACCTCTCCGGTGTCGTACTGCTGGGCGATGGCGGGCACGAGCCCGTCGTCGCTGCGCTTGAGGCGCGCGGCGATCTCGGGGTCGAGGCTGCTGGGCGGCGGCGTGCTGGTCATGGATGCCATTGTGCCGCGCCCCACCGGCCGTGACGGTCCGTGTCCACGGGTTGAACGCAGCGCCGCGGCGCCGCGTCACGGCCGGCGGCCGGACGACAGGTGGGCGGACCTGATGTGTGGTCGTACGCTGATCTCATGTCGACCTTCGCCCAGCGTGAACGGCTGCTGTTCGCAGACCTCTTGGAGACCACCGGTCCGGACGCTCCGACCCTCTGCGAGGGCTGGCGCACGCGTGACCTCGCCGCGCACGTGGTGGTGCGCGAGCGGCGGCCGGACGCGGCCGGTGGCGCGCTGATCAAGCCGCTCGCGCCACGCCTGGAGAAGGTGATGAGCGAGTACGCCGCGAAGCCGTACGAGGAGCTGATCCAGCTGATCCGTACCGGCCCGCCGCGTTTCTCGCCCTTCCAGCTCAAGCAGGTCGACGAGGCGGCCAACGTCGTGGAGTTCTACGTCCACACGGAGGACGTCCGCCGCGCCCAGGAGGACTGGACGCCGCGGGAGCTCGACCCGGTCTTCCAGGAGGCCCTGTGGTCCCGTCTGGAGCGCACCGCCCGCCTGCTGGGCCGGGGGGTGCCGACGGGCCTCGTCCTCAGGCGTCCGGACGGCCAGACGGCCGTCGCCCACCGGGGTGCACCCGTGGTGACGGCGACGGGCGAGCCGTCGGAGCTGCTGATGTTCGCGTTCGGCCGGCAGAGCGCGGCGAAGGTCGTGCTGGAAGGCGACGAGGACGCGATCGCCAAGCTGCACGAGTCGAAGCAGCTGGGCATCTGAGAGAGGGGCCCCGCCGTGATCAAGGTCGCGATGACCAGTGTGTTCGTGGACGACGTGGCCAAGGCGCACGCCTTCTACACCACCGTCCTCGGCTTCGAGACCCGCACGCACATGGATCTGGGCGAGGGCACGCTGTTCATCACGGTCGGGGCGCCCGAGGGGGCCCAGCCGGACCTCCAGCTGCTGCTGGAGCCCGGTCAGGGGCCCATCGCGGAGCCGTATCGCACGGCGCTGTACGAGGCGGGCATCCCGTGCATCGTCTTCTCCGTGGACGACATCGGGGCACAGTACGACCGGCTGCGCGGCCTCGGCGTGCGGTTCACGCATCCGCCGCAGGAGCAGGGTCCGGTGCTCGCAGCGGTGCTCGACGACACGGTCGGCAATCTGGTGCAGCTGGTCCAGCCGAGGACGTGAGGGTCAGCCGGGCAGTTCCGCACGGCGGAGGGGGCCGGAGCACAGGCCGTACACACCGGCCAGGCCGCACAGCGCCGCGCTGACGGCGAACACCGGACCGGTGCCCCACAGGCCGATCGCGGCGCCCGTGAGCGGATAGGTGAGCGGCGCGACGCCGAGGCTGAAGAAGTTCGACACGGAGGTGGCCCGGCCGACGTAGGCCCGGTCGGACCGGGCCTGCAGGAGCGCACCGCACAGCACGCCGTTCAGCCCGGAGATGAGACCGATGCAGAGGGCGACGGCGGCGGCCGACACGACGTACGGCACGTAGGCGAGCGCGCCGATGGCGACGGCGCTCGCGACGCCGGACACGGACAGCACGAGTCCCGCGCGCGGGAGGCGTCCACGGGCGGTGAGCAGCAGCGAGGCGGCCCCGGCGCCCGTGCCGAACCCGGCGAGCACCCAGCCGACGCCCCCGGCGCCCCAGCCGCGTTCGTCGGCGAGGAGGGTCAGGCCGACGTTGAGGGGGCCGACGAAACCGAGGTCGCTGAGTGCGATGACGACGATCAGCGGGCGCAGGACCTGGTGGCCGCGCAGGTAGCGCAGCCCGTCGGTGAGATCGCTCCACGCGGTGCCGCGCGCGCGTGTGTCGTCCGCGGGCGCCTGCGCCACGCGTACGGCGACCAGGAGCGGCAGGGAGGCCGCGAAGAGCAGCGCGGCCAGGCCGAACGCCGCCGCCGAGCCCCCGAGCGCCACGCCGAGACCGCCGAGCGGGGCCCCGACGACGGTGGCCAGCCGGACCACGAGTCCTCTCATGCCGTGCACCCGGGCGAGTTCTCCGCGCCCCGCGATCCGGGACGGCAGCGCGCCCAGCGCGGGCATCATGACGGCGTCGACCGCCCCGAAGACCAGGGCCAGTGCGGCCAGCGGCCACAGGCCCGGGCGCCCCACGAGCAGCAGCCCGGCGACCGTGAGGACCGCCGCACAGCGCGCGGCGTCGCTGCCGATCAGCACCCTGCGGGGACCGAACCGGTCGGCGATCACGCCCCCGCCCAGCATCAGCAGGGCCCGCGGTACCGCGCTCAGCGCGGTGACCGCACCGGCCTGTGCGGGCGTCCCGGCCTGGACGGCGGCCCAGGACAGGGCGAGGTAGTAGACGTTGTCGCCGATGGCCGACGAGGCGTACGCGCCGAGCCAGCGCAGCACGTCGGGGTTGCGGTGGGCGGCGCGCTCCGCGGTGGCGGTGGGCGCGGTGCCGGTCGTTCTCGTGGACACGTCGGTCCTCTCAGGCCCGGAACGGGAACGCGTACGTGTGCACCGCGACGGTCTCGCGGCCCTCGGTGTCGCCGGCGGTGTCGGCGGCCCGGCCCTGCTCGTCGTACCTGCTCACGAGGGCGAGCATCTCCTTGTTCAGCTCGGCCAGTTCGGCCGCAGTGAGCCGCAGCACCGCCTCGGAGGACTCTGCGGCGGCGTTCCACTCCTTGCCCCAGTGGGTCCGCTCGTCGAGGAAGCGCCGGTACATGTCGGCACGCTGTTCGAAGAACAGCCGGCTGGCCGCGGTGTGCGCGGCCGCCTTCTCGGGAGCGTCCCGGAAGTCCTCGTCGCGGATGCTCACTCCGTCGGAGGCCGGCTGCCACCAGCGCTCCCGGCCGTCCCCGCTCTGTGGCTCGGCCTCCTCGATCAGCCCGTGCTCGGCGAGCTTGCGCAGGTGATAGCTGACCAGCGACACGGCCTCGTCGACCTGCTCGGCCAGTTGTGAGGCGGTTGCGACCCGGGCAATGGTCAGGCCCCGGTACAGCTTCATCCGCAGCGGGTGGGCCAGCGCCTTGAGCATGCCCAGGTCGGTGATCCGGCGGTCCCTCTCCTTGCCTGTCATGACGTCCACCGTAGATACGAAAGAAACATTGCACAACATAAATTGCGCAACTTCTCTTTCGCATCTGCAGGGACAAAGGCCCCGGCCGCCCGCAGGCGTCCGGGGCCCAGGCTCGGCGCGGCATCACCGCACGGGGTGCCCCGCCTCCCGCAACGTCTGCTTCACCTCGGCGATGCGCAGGTCACCGAAGTGGAAGACGGAGGCGGCCAGGACCGCGTCCGCGCCCGCCTCGACCGCCGGCGGGAAGTCGGCCAGCCTGCCGGCGCCGCCGGAGGCGATGACCGGGACGGTGACGTGCCTGCGCACCGCCGCGATCATCTCCAGGTCGTAGCCGTCCTTGGTGCCGTCCGCGTCCATCGAGTTGAGCAGGATCTCCCCCGCGCCCAGCTCGGCGGCCCGGTGCGCCCACTCGACCGCGTCGATGCCGGTGCCCTTGCGGCCGCCGTGGGTGGTCACCTCGAAGGAGCCGGCCGGGGTGCGCCGTGCGTCCACCGACAGGACCAGCACCTGACGGCCGAAGCGCTCCGCGATCTCACGGATCAGGTCCGGCCGGGCGATCGCGGCCGTGTTCACGCCCACCTTGTCGGCGCCCGCCCGCAGCAGCTTGTCCACGTCCTCGGCCGTACGGACCCCGCCGCCGACGGTCAGCGGGATGAACACCTGCTCGGCGGTGCGGCGCACCACGTCGTACGTCGTCTCCCGGTTGCCCGAGGACGCGGTGATGTCCAGGAAGGTCAGCTCGTCGGCGCCCTCGGCGTCGTACACCTTCGCCATCTCGACGGGGTCGCCCGCGTCGCGCAGGTTCTGGAAGTTGACGCCCTTGACGACCCGGCCGTTGTCCACGTCCAGGCAGGGGATGACTCGGACCGCCAGGGTCATGAATCCACGGCTCCTCTGTATGCCTCTAGCTCTACTTCGACCAGGATGCGCGGGTCGACGAAGCCCTCCACGACCAGCAGGGTCGATGCCGGGCGCACGGAGTCGAAGATCTCCTTGTGCGCCCGGCCCACGGCATCCACGTCGCGCACATGGGTCAGGTACATCCGCGTACGGATCACGGACTCGACACCGAGCCCGAACTCGCCGATCGCCTCGATGGCGCCGGTGAAGGCCACCTTGGCCTGTTCGTACGGGTCGCCCTCCCCGTACAGCACCCGGCCCTTGAAGGACGTCGTGCCCGCCACCAGCACACGGTCCCCCGCCGCGACGGCTCGTGCGAAACCGAAACTCTCTTCCCAGGGGCTTCCGCTCTGCACGCGCCGTACGGCTTCGGACGTCATGACACCGTGTCCATTTTCAAGATGTAGCCTCCAGTGCTTCTTCCAGCGTGAACGCCTTGGCGTACAGGGCCTTCCCGACGATGGAGCCCTCGACACCGAGGGGTACCAGCTCGGCGATGGCCCGGAGGTCGTCGAGGGACGACACGCCGCCGGAGGCCACGACCGGGCGGTCGGTGGCGGCGCAGACGTTCTTCAGCAGCTCCAGGTTCGGGCCCTGGAGGGTGCCGTCCTTGGCGATGTCGGTGACGACGTAGCGGGCACAGCCCTCCTTGTTGAGCCGCTCCAGCGTCTCGTAGAGGTCGCCGCCGTCGCGGGTCCAGCCGCGGCCGCGCAGGGTCGTGCCGCGCACGTCCAGGCCGACCGCGATCCGGTCGCCGTGCTCGGCGATGACCTTGGCGACCCACTCCGGGGTCTCCAGCGCGGCCGTGCCGAGGTTCACCCGGGTGCAGCCGGTGGCGAGGGCGGCGGCGAGGGTGTCGTCGTCGCGGATGCCGCCGGACAGCTCCACCTTGATGTCCATCGCCTGGGCGACCTCGGCGATCAGATCCCGGTTGTCCCCCGTGCCGAACGCGGCGTCCAGGTCGACCAGGTGCAGCCACTCGGCACCGGAGCGCTGCCAGGCGAGGGCGGCCTGAAGCGGGGAGCCGTAGGAGGTCTCGGTTCCGGACTCGCCGTGCACGAGGCGGACGGCCTGGCCGTCGCGGACGTCGACGGCGGGGAGGAGTTCGAGCTTGGCCATGGTCTACAGGGTTCCGATCCAGTTGGTGAGGAGCTGGGCGCCGGCGTCGCCGGACTTCTCGGGGTGGAACTGGGTGGCCCACAGGGCGCCGTTCTCCACGGCCGCCACGAACGGCTTGCCGTGCGTCGACCAGGTGACCTTGGGGGGCGCGATCAGCGGGTTGTGCGACTGAAGGGTCCAGTCGTGGACCGCGTAGGAGTGCACGAAGTAGTAGCGGGCGTCCGCGTCCAGGCCGGCGAACAGCTCCGAGTCGGCCGGGGCCTCGACGGTGTTCCAGCCCATGTGGGGCACCACGTCGGCCTGGAGCGGCTCGACCGTGCCGGGCCACTCGTCCAGACCCTCGGCCTGGACGCCGTGCTCGATGCCGTGCGCGAACAGGATCTGCATCCCGACGCAGATGCCCATCACCGGGCGCCCGCCGGACAGGCGGCGGTCGACGACCCAGTCGCCGCGGGCCGCGCGCAGTCCCTGCATACAGGCGGCGAAGGCGCCGACCCCCGGCACCAGCAGGCCGTCGGCGTTCATGGCCTTGTCGAAGTCACGCGTGATCTCGACGTCGGCCCCCACGCGCGCGAGGGCGCGCTCGGCGGAGCGGACGTTGCCGAAGCCGTAGTCGAAGACGACCACTCGCTTGGAAGCGCTCAATTCCACACCTCCAGCCGCAGGACGCCCGCGACCAGGCACATGGCCGCGCCGATGGAGAGCAGCACGATGAGGCTCGTGGGCATCTTCTGCTTGACGAAGGAGATGATGCCGCCGACGAGGAAGAGACCGACGACGATCAGGATCGTGGACAGACCGTTCATGGGTTTACAGCGCGCCCTTCGTCGACGGGAGGATGCCGGCCGCGCGCGGGTCGCGCTCACTGGCGTACCTGAGGGCCCGGGCGAGCGCCTTGAACTGGCACTCCACGATGTGGTGCGCGTTGCGCCCGTAGGGCACGTGCACGTGCAGCGCGATCTGCGCCTGGGCGACGAAGGACTCGAGTATGTGCCGGGTCATCGTCGTGTCGTACTCGCCGATCATCGGCGCCATGTTCTCGGGCTCGGTGTGCACGAGGTAGGGGCGGCCGGACAGGTCGACGGTGACCTGGGCGAGGGACTCGTCCAGCGGGACCGTGCAGTTGCCGAAGCGGTAGATGCCCACCTTGTCGCCGAGCGCCTGCTTGAAGGCGGCGCCGAGCGCGAGGGCGGTGTCCTCGATGGTGTGGTGGGAGTCGATGTGCAGGTCGCCGTCGGTCTTCACGGTGAGGTCGAACAGACCGTGCCGGCCGAGCTGGTCGAGCATGTGGTCGTAGAAGCCGACGCCGGTGGCGATGTCGGTCCTCCCGGTGCCGTCGAGATCGATCTCGACCAGGACCGAGGTCTCCTTGGTGGTCCGTTCCACTCTTCCGACGCGCACATCGCGAGTCATGCCTCAAGCTCCTTCTTGACTTCACGTACCGCGTCGAGGAACGCGTCGTTCTCTTCGGGGGTTCCGGCGGACACCCGCAGCCACCCCGGTACACCGTTGTCCCGGACCAGGACACCCCGGTCGAGGATCCGCCGCCAGGCGTCGTGGGCGTTCCCGAACCGGCCGAACTGCACGAAGTTCGCGTCGGACTCGACGACGTCGTAGCCGGTCGCGCGCAGCTCGGTGACCAGCCGGTCCCGCTCCGCCTTCAGCTGCTCGACGTAACCGAGCAGCGTGTCGGTGTGCTCCAGGGCGGCCAGGGCGGTCGCCTGGGTGATCGCCGACAGGTGGTACGGCAGCCGGACGAGCTGGACGGCGTCCACGACCGCGGGGTGCGCGGCGAGGTAGCCGAGGCGCAGCCCTGCGGCGCCGAACGCCTTCGACATGGTGCGGGAGACGACCAGGTGCGGGCGGCCCTCCAGCAGCGGCAGCAGCGAGTCGCCGTGGCTGAACTCGATGTAGGCCTCGTCCACGACCACCATCGACGGCCTGGCCGCCTGGGCCGCGTCGTACAGCGCGAGGACCGTCTCGGGCGGGACCGCGTTGCCCGTGGGGTTGTTGGGGGTGGTGATGAAGACGACGTCGGGCCGGTGCTCGGCGATGGCCCGCTCGGCCGCGGCGAGGTCGATCGCGAAGTCCTCGGTGCGCGGGCCCGAGATCCAGCCCGTCCCCGTGCCGCGCGCGATGAGCGCGTGCATCGAGTACGACGGCTCGAAGCCGATGGCCGTGCGGCCGGGTCCGCCGAAGGTCTGCAGCAGCTGCTGGATGACCTCGTTGGAGCCGTTGGCGGCCCAGACGTTCTCGATGCCGAGCGGGTACTTTCCGGTCTTCGTCAGGTACTTGGCCAGCTCGGTGCGCAGCTGGACCGCGTCCCGGTCGGGGTAGCGGTTCAGGTTCCGGGCTGCCTCGCGCACCCGCTCCGTGATCCGCTCGACCAGCGGCTCGGGCAGCGGGTACGGGTTCTCGTTCGTGTTCAGCCGTACGGGGACGTCCAATTGGGGCGCGCCGTAGGGGGACTTGCCGCGCAGCTCGTCCCGTACGGGGAGATCGTCGATTCCGAAGCTCACTTGCTCGTCGGTACCTTCCAGCCGAACCTCGCCTTGACCGCCGCGCCGTGCGCGGGCAGGTCCTCCGCCTCCGCCAGCGTCACCACATGGTGCGCGACCTCGGCCAGCGCGTCCTTCGTGTAGTCGACGATGTGGATGCCGCGCAGGAAGGACTGGACGGACAGGCCGGAGGAGTGACAGGCACAGCCGCCGGTGGGCAGGACGTGGTTGGACCCCGCCGCGTAGTCGCCGAGCGAGACGGGGGCCCAGGGGCCGATGAAGACGGCGCCGGCGTTCTTGACCCGGTCGGCGACCCGGGCGGCGTCGGCGGTCTGGATCTCCAGGTGCTCGGCGCCGTACGCGTCGACCACCCTGAGACCCTCCTCGATGCCGTCGACCAGCACGATCGCGGACTGCCTGCCCGCGAGGGCCGGGCGGATCCGGTCATCGACGTGCTTGGTGGCCGCGACCTGCGGCTCCAGCTCCTTGTCCACCGCCTCGGCCAGCTCGACGGAGTCGGTGACCAGCACGGCCGCTGCGAGCGGGTCGTGCTCGGCCTGGCTGATCAGGTCCGAGGCCACGTGCACCGGGTCGGCGGTGTCGTCGGCGAGGATCGCGATCTCGGTGGGGCCGGCCTCGGCATCGATGCCGATCTTGCCGGTGAAGTAGCGCTTGGCGGCGGCCACCCAGATGTTGCCCGGGCCCGTGACCATGTTCGCGGGCGGGCAGGACTCGGTGCCGTGGGCGAACATCGCGACGGCGGTGGCACCGCCGGCCGCGTAGACCTCGTCCACGCCGAGCAGCGCGCACGCGGCGAGGATCGTCGGGTGCGGCAGCCCGCCGAAGTCGGCCTGGGCCGGGGAGGCGAGCGCGATCGACTCGACGCCGGCCTCCTGCGCCGGCACCACGTTCATGATCACGGAGGACGGGTAGACCGAGCGGCCGCCGGGCGCATAGAGCCCGACCCGCTCGACCGGCACCCACTTCTCGGTCACCGACCCGCCGGGCACCACCTGGGTGGTGTGCGTCGAGCGGCGCTGCTCGCGGTGGACGAGCCGGGCGCGGCGGATGGACTCCTCCAGGGCCGCGCGCACGGCCGGGTCGAGGGCATCGAGCGCGTCGGTGAGCGCCTGTGCCGGGACACGGACGGATTCCAGCCGTACTCCGTCGAACTTCTCCGCGAAGTCGATCAGCGCCGCGTCGCCCCGATGATGCACGGCTTCGCAGATCGGACGCACCTTCTCGAGGGCGGCCTGAACGTCGAAGTCGGCTCGGGGCAGCAGGTCGCGCAGGGCGGGGCCCTCGGGAAGGGCGTCGCCGCGCAGATCGATTCGGGAGATCACGGTTCCAATTCTCTCAGACCGGGGTCGGCAGCCGTCCGCGCGTATCAATGGCTGATACAGAACCTGGCCGGAACCCGGAAGATCGCGTTCACCATTAGTGTTCCGGGCGTCACTCAGCGGGCATGAACGGGTGTACGAAACGCGTGACTCGTGAGTGGCCGAGACAGCTCGTGAGCAGTCGAGAAAGAGGGAAGAGCGGTGACCGAGGGTGCCGGCATCCGCGCCGGGGACCTGCCGGACGACCTGACCGCGGCCGAGGCGGGCATGTGGCAGGCCTTCCGCAACGGCAGCGTGTACGACCTGAGCAGTGCAGACGCCGTCGTGGACGATCCGCACGGCGGGCACCCCTGGGGGCCCGAGCGGAGCGTCAGGGCGCGCATCATCTGCTGGCTGCTGCTGGACGGGCCGCCCGCGCGCCCGGGCCGGGTGTCCGCGCTGAAGCTCGTCGGCGTGCGGGTGACCGGCACCCTGGACCTGGCGGGCGGCACGGTCACGCCCTACATGGAGATGCGCGGCTGCCGCTTCGACAACGAGATCCTGCTGCCCGAGGCCCGCTTCACGACCGTGCGCCTGGTGGACTGCGCGGTGCCGCGCCTGGAGGCGGCCCGGGTCCACACCGAGGGCGATCTGCACCTGCCGCGCTGCCGCTTCCAGAACGGGGTGCGGCTGACCGACGCCCACATCGGCACCGATCTGCTGCTCAACCAGGCGATCGTGTACCGGGACCGCAGCGGCCGCTCGATCGCCGCGGACGGCATGACCGTCGGCCAGGACCTGCAGGCGGAGCTGCTGGAGTCGCACGGCGAGCTGAGCCTGCGCAGCGCCAAGATCGGGGTCTCGCTCAGCCTGCGCGGCGCGAGACTGGCCAACCCGTACGCGCGCCTCGCCCTGAACGCCCCCCAGCTCACGGTGGAACGCACCCTGTACCTGACGCCGGCCGGCGTGGGCAACCCGCTGCTGAGCGGGACGACCCCCGCGCGCGGGACCCGGATCCAGCGGTTCGAGTGCCAGGGCGGGATCCGTCTGGACGACGGGCGGTTCGGGGACGCCGTCGACCTGGAGCGGGCGCGGTTCGACCTCACCGACGACCAGGTGCTGTCGCTGCGCCGGGTGCAGACGCCGGAGCTTCGCTTCCTCGGGGACGCACCGCAGCGCGGCCAGGTGCTGCTGTCCGGTGCGCGGATGGTCAACCTGGTGGACCGCGCGGACAGCTGGCCGGGCCCGGGCCGTCTGCACATGGGCGGCTTCACGTACGAGAACCTGGTCCCGCGGGGCCCTTTCCCGCTGACCCGGCGGCTGGACTGGGTGGCCGCGGCCACCGCGGAGTACAACCCGGAGCCGTACGAGCGGCTGGCAGCCGTGCTGCGCGCGGCCGGCGAGGACGAGGACGCGCGCGAGGTGCTGCTCGCCAAGCAGCGCCGGCGCCGCGAGACGCTGCCGCTGGCCGCCAAGTTCTGGGGCTACGTCCAGGACCTGGCGGTCGCCTACGGCTACCGGCCGGGCCGGGCCGCGGTGTGGATGGCCGTGTTATGGGCCGCGGGCACGCTCGCGTTCTCGCACGCATCCCACCCGCCGGTGAATCCCGGCGGTCATCCGTCCTGGAGCCCCGCCCTGTTCACCCTGGACCTCCTGCTGCCGGTGATCGACCTGGGCCAGGTGACCCAGTGGCAGCTGCGCAGCGGCTGGCAGTGGCTGTCGGCGGCGATGATCATACTGGGCTGGATCCTGGCGACGACGGTGGCGGCGGGGGCGACCCGGCTGCTGCGACGGGGCTGACGGCGCCCGGTTCGCCGACAGCCGGCCCCACAAGGGACGAACAGTCACCTTTTGCCGGTCCTTGACCATAGACCGTACAACCTTCCGCGACTTGCCCGGACCCTCTGGCGCACCCACGACCTGCGGTCTTTCAATGGTCGACACCATGGCTCTGTTGCCGGCGTTCCTCCGCCCCACACGGATGACACGACGTGCCTCGCGCCCCGCCGTCCCACCGCCGGCCGGCGACGAGGCCGTCCTCGACGCGCCCGACGAACGCCTCTCCCCCGCGCTGGTCGCAGCCGGCCGGGGCGAGTACGGCGCCGCCGCAGCACTCCTCGCCGCCACCGGCGCCGCGGCCGAGTGGGAGATCCGCGACCGCTGCACCAAACGCCTCGCCGCCTTCGCCCGCTCGCGCCCGGAGTGGTTCGAGGAATGGCAGGCGGCCGCCCCCGACGACCCCGATGTGCTGCTCGTGGCGGCCCAGCTCGCGGTGGACCGCGTCTGGTCCTCGCCGGCCCGCGCCGAGCTGCTGCGCGAGGTGAGCCCGCTGATCACGGCCGCGGCCCGCGCCGACGTCCGGGACCCGGTGCCGTGGCGGATCGCGCTCGACCACGCACGCGGGTCCCGGGCCGGCCACCGGTACTTCGAGGAGCTGTGGGAGGCGGCGGTCCGGCGCGCCCCGCACCACTACGGCTGCCATGTGGCCGCCCTGCGCTACCTGGGCACCTTCTGGCACGGCTCGCACCACGAGTGCTTCGACTTCGCCGACCTGGCCGCGCAGGACACCCCGGCCGGGTCTCTCGTCCAGGCGCTGCCCGCCCGGGCCGCCCTCGGCTACCTGACCGACTGCTGCGGGCCCCGGGTTCCGCGCGAGCGGCTGGACGCGGCGGCCGACCGCGCACTCGCGCTCTCCGGCCGGTTCCCGGCGGACGACCCCTGGCCCGCCGAGATCCGCAACAAGCTGGTGTACGTCCTGCTGCGGCTGGAACGCTGGGACGAGGCCCGCGCCCAGCTGCGGCTGATCGGCCCGTACGCCACCTCCTTCCCCTGGGACCGGGTCTCTCAGGACCCGCTGAGCCTCTTCCTGGGGCTGCGCGAGGGCCTCCTGAACGGGACCGGCCGCCCCGGTCCGGACGTCCTGCCGCCCGCTCCGCTGCGACCGCGGAGCGAGCACCGCGGACACGCCCGCGCCGGTGACCATTAGGCTGGGGCGCCGTGACCACCGTCCGTCTTCCCCTCTTCCCGCTGAACTCGGTGCTGTTCCCGGGACTCGTGCTCCCGCTGAACGTGTTCGAGGAGCGTTATCGCGCCATGATGCGCGAGCTGCTGAAGACCCCCGAGGACGAGCCGCGCCGGTTCGCCGTCGTGGCGATCCGTGACGGCTCCGAGGTGGCGCCCAGCGCTCCGGGCATGCCGGACCCGACCACCCAGCCCGAACGCGGCCCGGCGGCGGGGTTCGGCCCCGATCCCCTCAAGGCCTTCCAGCAGGTGGGCTGCGTGGCGGACGCGGCGACCATCCGGGAGCGTGCCGACGGCTCGTTCGAGGTGCTGGCGACCGGGACGACCCGGGTGCGGCTGCTGTCCGTGGACGCGTCGGGCCCGTTCCTGACGGCGGAGCTGGAGGAGCTGCCGGACCAGTCCGGCGACGAGGCCGGAGCACTGGCCGAGGGTGTCCTGCGCGCGTTCCGCCAGTACCAGAAGCGGCTGGCGGGCGCCCGTGAGCGCTCGCTCTCGACGGGCGGGGACCTCCCGGACGACCCTGCGGTGGTCTCCTACCTGGTGGCGGCTGCGATGGTCCTGGACACCCCGACGAAGCAGCGGCTGCTGCAGGCGCCGGACATCGCCTCCCGGCTGCGGGACGAGCTGAAACTGCTTCGCGCGGAGACGGCCATCATCCGTAACCTGCCCTCCTTGCCCGCGTTCGAGCTGACGCGGACGCCGACCAGTCTGAACTGAGGGAACCGAGGCCGACACCCGAGATGGCGAAGAAGTCCAAGAAGCAGCAGCACGAACCACAGCCGCGCGAAGCGCATTCGAACAGGGCTGGTGGCGGGCGACGGGCGGGCGGTACGCCCGCGACGGTGGCCCTGACGGCGGCGGGCATGGACTACACGGTCCACGCCTACGACCACGACCCCTCGCACCCCTCCTACGGCGAGGAGGCGGCCGAGGCGATGGGCGTCTCCCCCGACCGGGTCTTCAAGACCCTGGTGGCCGACGTGGACGGCGCCCTGACGGTGGCGGTGGTCCCGGTGTCCGGCACGCTCGACCTCAAGGCCCTGGCGGCGGCGGTGGGCGGCAAGCGGGCCACCATGGCCGACCCCACCCTCGCCGAACGCACCACGGGCTATGTGCGCGGCGGCATCTCTCCCCTGGGCCAGCGCAAGAAGCTGCCGACGGTCCTGGACGACTCGGCCGCCGCCCACGCCACGATCTGCGTCTCGGCGGGCCGCAGGGGCCTGGAGGTGGAACTGGCCCCGGACGACCTGGCAGGGCTGACGCAAGCGGTCCTGGCACCGATCGGCCGAGGCTGAGAGAGAACCTGCCGACCTGCTCAGCCGACCGAGACGGTATCCGGGCGGGAACGGGATCCCAGCACACGCGACACCCGCACCGACCGGCCGGCACCGAGAACTCCGCAGCTGCTCAGCCGACCGGGACAGGCAGTCGGGCAGGAACGGGATCCCAACACACACAACACCCGCACCGACCGGCCGGCACCGAGAGGGAACCCTCCAGCCGCTCGGCCGACCGAGACGGGTGGGCGGGTGGAGAACAAGGGCCGGGGGCGAGCGCCGGTCAGCCGGCGGATTCGGGCGGGTAGGGGGGAAACTCGGGGTCCCGGGGACCGAACAGCGCGGTGAGCCCGAGGTGCACCAGCATCGCGGCAAGCGGCCAGGCCAGCAACGCGCCCTTCGCCCCCAGCTTCAACGGCGCCGAGAAGACGACGCCCTTGCCCACGGCCTTCGCATGCGCCAGCACATCGGACTCGGGACCCAGCCACATGCCCACCCGCCACGCCAGCAACGACCCGAGCAGCCCGCCCAGGCCGAGTGCAACGACCAGCGGCACGCCTCCAGGCCGCCGCAGCAGGAAGACCACCACCGCACTGACCAGCCCGAAGCCCAGCCCCAGCAGGGTGAACGTGCCGTCCGCCCCGATCGCCTGCTCCCCCTCGGTGTCCTTGAGGTAGACGACCCAGCTCCGGTCGACCACGTCCCCCACCAGCGGCACATGCGGCGCCAGCCAGCTCCACAGCAGCCCGAGCAGCACTCCGCCCAGCGCCAACGCCACCGTGGTCACGGCGGCCTCCCGCACTTCGGTCTTCATCCCAGGGCCGTCCTGTTCGTACCAGCCCGCGACCGGTGCCCCGGCAGGCGGAGCCTGCCAGACCTGGTGCGGGGAGTCGTCGTGCGGCGGCGGAGGCGGCGTCAGCGGTGCGGTCACCCTGACATCGTGCCAGGTCGCGCTGTGCGCCGCGTCACCGGACGGCCGCCCTGCGGTAGGCCCAGGTCGCCACGGCGAGCGAGACGACGCCGACGGCCGCGCACACCCCCAGGTCAGCGAGGACGGCGGCCCAGTCGGGGTGTGCCCCGAACGTCCGCGCGTAGGCCTCCACGCCGTAGGTCGACGGCAGCAGGTCACGGGCCAGCCGCACGATCTCCGGCATCCGGTCGGCCGGCAGCACGCCCAGCAGCAGCGCCGCCGACATGCCCAGCTGCCCGAGCAGCGTGGCCAGCTCGGGCCGGGGGGCGAGCAGCCCGCAGGCCGCGCCCAGCCCGGACAGCGCGGCTCCGGCCAGCGGGATCACGGCCACCAGGATCCACAGGTTGGACAGCGGCAGCCCGAACAGCACGCACCCGAAGACGGCGGTCACCAAGGTCCCCGGCACGGTGAACGAGGCGTACGCCCCCGCCGCGCCCAGCACGACCGCCGCCGGCGGCACCGGCAGCGTGGCGTAGTGGTCGAGTCCGCCGCTGGCCCGCAGCTGCCCGAAGTACTGCGACAGCAGGTTCAGCGCGACGTAGGCGACGACCAGCACCGACGACCCGGCCACCACGGACTGCGCCTCGCCGCCGTTGTCGACGACTCCGCGCATCATCACGGCGATACCGACGGACTGGAAGGTCGCCACGAACAGCAGCGGGATGCGGGCCACCCGGGCCCGGGACAGCTGTGCCCGGTAGACGGCCGCCAGCGACGGCCACAGCCGTGCGGGCGGCCCGAGTTCGGCCGCGCCCCGGGCCGCCTGCGGCACGGCCCGGGCATCGCCCTGCAGCACCTCGGCGGGTACGACACTCACGACGACCTGCTCCTCTTCCCTACGGCAGCCACGCCACCGTCCCACCGGGACCATACGGATACGACGAGTCGTGCGCTCACGCCTTCACCAGCCCCTGCCGTGCCGCGCCGCCCAGCGCCAGGTAGACGTCCTCCAGGCTGGGCGTGGCGAGGGTGAAGTCGTCCAGGGCGGCGAAGGCGGTCCCGCCGGTCACCGTGGCGACGGCGGCCCGGGCCTCCTCGGGCGCGAGCCGGAGCGTCCACCGCCGCCCGGACGCCACGGCCCGCTCGCGCAGCACGGCGACCTCGGGCACGTCCAGCGGCGCGGACTCCCGCCACACCAGCTCGACGCGCACCTCGCCGGAGACCTGTTCCTTGAGGCCGGCCGGGGTGTCGCAGGCGATGACCCGGCCCTCGTCCAGGACGGCCACCCGGTCCAGGACGGTCTCGGCCTCGATGACGTTGTGGGTGACCAGCAGCACGGTCGTACCGTGCTCGGCCCGCCGCCGGTCCACGGCCGCCCACACCGCGCGCCGGGCCACCGGGTCCATGCCGGTGGTCGGCTCGTCCAGCACGAGCAGCGGGCGTGCCCCGACGAGGGCGGCGGCGAGGCAGGCGAGCCGCCGCTGGCCCCCGGACAGCTTCTTCAGCGGCCGCCCGGCGATCGGGGTCAGGGCGAGTTCCTCGAGCACGGCGTCCCGCTCGGCCCGCGCCCGCCGTACGTCCAGGCCGCGCAGGCGTCCGGTGGTCTCGGCGGCGAGCGCGACGGTCAGTTCGTCCAGGGCGGAGGACTCCTGGCCGAGGTAGGCGAGGATCCGGGCAGCACGCTCGGGGTGGCGCACGATGTCGTGGCCGAGGATCTCGACGCTGCCGGCGTCGGGGCGCAGCAGCCCGGTGAGCTGCCGTACGAGAGTGGACTTGCCGGCGCCGTTCGGCCCGAGCAGCCCGAAGATCTCCCCGCGCCGCACGTCCAGGGTCACGCCGTCGGTGGCCCGCACCTCGGGGGTGCCCGGCGTCCCGCGCCGTCCCTTGACGGGCGGGTAGGTCTTGCTGAGCCCGCGCACGCGTACGACCTCGTCATGCCGAAGTGCCTGTCCCGCGCGCGTACTCACAAGGGACGAGACTACGGGGTCCGAGCCCTTTACTCGTCCTTGGGGCCGCCCCGGAAGGGCGGAACCGCAGACGATCCCGGCATCGCCGCACGAGGACGTCCGCCGCGGCGGGGCTCGGCCACGAGCGTGCGGACCGGCCGTGCCGGGCTCACCGCACCCGGCTCCCCCTCACGCGCTCATTCCCCGGCGGGGGCGTGCTCCGCCGCCGCCGGCACGTCGAACTCTCGCCAGAAGCCCGCCCGGATGGCGTAGCGGTCGTGATCGTCGATCTGGTCGTCCTTGTGCGCCAGCAGTCCGAAGCGGGCGGCGTACCGCAGCAGCTCGCCGTCGATGCGGTGCGGGATGCGCGGATACATCGAGGACAGCCGCTGCAGATGGCTCTGGTCGCCGAGCCGGGACATCCACCGCCGGGCGAAGACCTGCCCCACCTCGTAGGGGTCCCCGCCCACGGTGGTGATGTCCTCCTCCCGGTCGGCCCACCGCTGCTCGGCGGTGGTCAGCTGGGCCAGGGTCGGCATGGAGGCGACCTCGGGCGGCTCGGAGACCGCGCCCGGGCGGTCCACCCAGCCCTTGTCGGACGACCACCTCAGGGTCGCGGTCGTCGGGTGCTGCACGGCCTGCGCGCCGGGTGCGCGCAGAGCGGCGAGGTCCTTGGGGGTGGGTACGCCCTTGGGGTTGGGCACCCGCTCCTGGGCGCCGTTCTCCGACGCGGCAGCGGCCGGCTGATGGGCGCCCTCGTCGGCGGGCCGCTCGGCGGCCGCGGCGAGGGCGGACTCGGGCAACGGCGCGGAGAGGATCGCCGCGATCTCGGGGCGGGGCGCGGGCGGCGGCGCGCAGACGCCGGTCAGCTCCCTGGCGCGGACCGCCTGGGTGATCCAGGCCCGGTCGAGCACGCGCCGCTCGTCGGCCTCGGCGACCAGGTCCTCGGACTGGTTGTAGTCCCCGTCGGCGGCCTGCACGGCCCACAGGTGGACGGCGACGCCGTGCTCCTTGGCGGCCATCATGCCGGGCAGCAGATCGCCGTCTCCGGTGACCAGGACGACATCGGAGCAGGCGCGGTTGCGGGCCAGCTCGGTCAGCTCGGCGTGCATGGCGGCGTCGACGCCCTTCTGCGCCCAGCGACCGTCACTGCGCGTGAGAGCGCCGAGCCGGACGGTGACCCGGGGCATCACACGCAGTCGCCGGTGCTCCGGCTGGGGTACGCGGTCGGGGGCGCCGTCGAACCAGTAGATGCGGAGCAGGGGGCGTTCGGTCTCCGACTCGGCACGTTCGCGCAGGGCCTGGATCAGCGCGGCATGGTCGACGGTGATCCGGGACCGCGAGGGCTCACCGGCGAGGAGGCTGGCGGCGGCACCCAGCAGATACCCGGCGTCCACCAGGACGATGCAGCGGTCCACGCGACTCACCCTCTTCCCGGGAGGCTTTGCTTCGGACTTTCTTCGAGTCTGCCCGACCGCGCGGGGGTTAACGGCCCGAACTCGATCTTCGGCGTGGCGTTTGCGCCGTTCCCTCGCCCACCCACCCTGTCACACACGGTAATTATCCGACATGCGCCTGATGTCAGCTTATGTGAATCTGGTCCCGGCCCTGGCCCCTAGATCCCCCACAGGAGGCAGATCACCATGGCCAAGAACAAGAACCGCAAGCAGGGTGGCCCGCAGAGCCGCGCGTCCCAGGCCGAGCAGGCTCAGGAGCACGCGCAGCGGTCGTCCACGGAGGCCCACGAGTCTTCGATGCACGTCCCGGGCAGCCCCTCGGATGTTGCCCGTAAGCAGCAGAAGCGCTTCGGCCACAACTAAAGGGCAGTTGAAGCCCAGGCACACGGAAGGGGCGCACCCCCACAGGGTGCGCCCCTTCCCGCGTCATCGGCTCAGCCCGCCAGGCAGGACGGGCCGAGCAGCACCTTCAAGTCTCCGAAGAGGGCCGGGTCGGGCTTGACCCGGTGCCGGTCCAGTCGCAGCACGGTGGTCTTGCGCGGGCCCTGGAGCTTGATCCGGACCTCGCTGTCGCCCTTGTGGTGGCTGAGGATCTCGCCGAGGCGGCTGACCATGGGCGGAGTGACCCTGGTGGCCGGGATGGTGAGGATCACCGGCGCGTTGGTGCCCGCGTTCGACAGGTCCGGGACCTGGAGTTCCATCGCCACCAGCCGGGGCACGTCCTCGCGCTTGTCGAGGCGGCCCTTGACGAACACCACGGCGTCCTCGACCAGTTGGGTGGACACCAGCTGGTAGGTGGCCGGGAAGAACATGCACTCGATGGAGCCGGCGAGGTCCTCGACCGTGGCGATCGCCCAGGCGTTGCCCTGCTTGGTCATCTTGCGCTGCAGGCCCGAGATGATGCCGCCGATGGTGACGACCGCGCCGTCCGCGTGCTCGCCCCCGGTGAGCTGGGAGATGCCGGCGTCGGCCTTGTCGGACAATACGTGCTCCAGGCCGAAGAGCGGGTGGTCGGAGACGTACAGACCGAGCATCTCCCGCTCCTGGGCGAGCAGATAGGTCTTGTCCCACTCGTCCTCGGTGAACTGCACGTCGAGTCCGAAGCCGGGCTCGCTGCTCTCCTCCTCGCCCATGCCGCCGAAGAGGTCGAACTGCCCCTCGGCCTCCTTGCGCTTGACCGCGACCACGTTGTCGATCATCGGCTCGTACTGGGCCGTGAGCCCCTTGCGGGTGTGGCCCATGGTGTCGAAGGCGCCGGCCTTGATCAGCGATTCCGTGGTGCGCTTGTTGCACGCGACCGCCTCGACCTTGTCGAGATAGTCGGGGAAGGAGGCGTACTTGCCCTTCGCCTTGCGGCTCTTGATGATCGACTCCACCACGTTGGTGCCGACGTTGCGCACGGCTTCCAGGCCGAAGAGGATCACGTCGTCGCCCTGGGCGGCGAAGTTGTGCACCGACTCGTTGACGTTCGGCGGGAGCACCTTGATGCCCATGCGGCGGCACTCGTTGAGGTAGATCGCCGACTTGTCCTTGTCGTCCTTGACGGAGGTCAGGAGCGCGGCCATGTACTCGGCGGGGTAGTTCGCCTTCAGATAGGCGGTCCAGTACGAGACCAGGCCGTACGCGGCCGAGTGGGCCTTGTTGAAGGCGTAGCCGGCGAAGGGGACCAGCACGTCCCACAGGGCCTGGATCGCCTCGTCGCTGTAATCCTTCTTCCGTGCGCCCTCCTGGAAGAGGACGAAGTTCTTCGCCAGTTCCTCGGGCTTCTTCTTGCCCATCACGCGGCGGAGGATGTCGGCCTCACCGAGCGAGTAGCCCGCGATGATCTGGGCGGCCTTCTGCACCTGCTCCTGGTAGACGATCAGGCCGTAGGTGACGGCCAGGACCTCTTCGAGGGGCTTCTCCAGCTCCTTGTGGATCGGGGTGATCTCCTGGAGCTTGTTCTTGCGCAGCGCGTAGTTGGTGTGCGAGTCCATGCCCATCGGGCCCGGCCGGTAGAGCGCCGACACGGCGGAGATGTCTTCGAAGTTGTCGGGCTTCATCAGACGCAGCAGCGAGCGCATGGGGCCGCCGTCGAACTGGAAGACGCCGAGGGTGTCGCCGCGCTGGAGCAGTTCGAAGGTCGTCGGGTCGTCGAGCGGGAGGCCCAGGAGGTCGATGTCGACCCCCTTGTTGGACTTCACCATCTTGACGGCGTCGTCCATGATCGTGAGGTTGCGCAGGCCCAGGAAGTCCATCTTCAGCAGGCCGAGCGACTCACAGCTCGGGTAGTCCCACTGCGTGATGGTCACGCCGTCGGTGTGCCGCACCCACACGGGGACGTGCTCGGTGATGGTCTCGCTGGACATGATCACGCCGGCCGCGTGCACACCCATCTGCCGGACCAGGCCCTCGACGCCCTTGGCGGTGTCGATGACCTTCTTCACGTCCGGCTCGTTCTCGTACATCCCGCGGATCTCGCCCGCCTCGCCGTAGCGCGGGTGCGAGGGGTCGGTGATGCCGTTCAGGTCGATGCCCTTGCCGAGGACGTCGGCGGGCATCGCCTTGGTGAGCCGGTCGCCCATGGCGTACGGGTAGCCCAGCACGCGCGCGGAGTCCTTGATCGCGTTCTTGGCCTTGATCTTGCCGTACGTGCCGATCATGGCGACCTTGTCGGCGCCGTACTTCTCCGTCACGTACCTGATGACCTCGACGCGCCGGCGCTCGTCGAAGTCGATGTCGACGTCGGGCATGGAGACGCGCTCCGGGTTGAGGAAGCGCTCGAAGATCAGGCCGTGCGGGATCGGGTCGAGGTCGGTGATGCCCATGGCGTAGGCGACGATCGAGCCGGCCGCGGAGCCTCGGCCGGGGCCGACCGCGATGCCGTTGTTCTTGGCCCACATGATGAAGTCGGCGACGACGAGGAAGTAGCCCGGGAACCCCATCTGGATGATGACGTCCATCTCGTACTCGGCCTGCTTCTGGCGGTCGTCGGGGATGCCGCCCGGGAAGCGGCGCTCCATCCCGCGGCGGACCTCCTCCTTGAACCAGGTCACCTCGGTGTACCCGTCGGGGATGTCGAACTTCGGCATGAGGTTCTTGGCCTCGAACATGCCGGTGGTGTCGACCATCTCGGCGACGAGGAGCGTGTTGGCGCAGCCCTCCTGCCAGGCGTCCGAGGAGTCGATGGCGTACATCTCGTCCGTGGACTTCAGGTAGTAGCCGGTGCCGTCGAACTTGAAGCGGTCCGGGTCGGAGAGGTTCTTGCCGGTCTGGATGCACAGCAGGGCGTCGTGGGCCCCGGCCTCGTGCGCGTACGTGTAGTGCGAGTCGTTGGTGACCAGCGGCGGGATACCGAGCTTCTTGCCGATCTCCAGGAGGCCGTCGCGGACCCGGTGCTCGATCTCGATGCCGTGGTCCATCAGCTCCAGGAAGTAGCGGTCCTTGCCGAAGATGTCCTGGTAGTCGGCGGCCGCCTTGAGGGCCTCGTCGTACTGGCCGAGCCGGAGCCGGGTCTGGAGCTCGCCGGAGGGGCAGCCGGTGGAGGCGACGATCCCCTCGGACCACTGGGAGATCGTCTCCTTGTCCATCCGGGGCCACTTCTGCAGCCAGCCCTCGGCGTACGCGTCCGAGGAGAGCCGGAAGATGTTGTGCAGACCGGTCTTGTTCACGGCCCACATCGTCTTGTGGGTGTAACCACCCGAACCGGAGACGTCGTCCCGCTTCTGGTGCGGCTGGCCCCACTGGATCTTGCGCTTGTTGCGCCGCGACTCGGGGGCGACATATGCCTCGATCCCGATGATCGGGGTGATTCCGGCCTTCTTCGCAGTGTGGAAGAAGTCATACGCCCCGTGGAGGTTGCCGTGGTCGGACATCGCGATGTGCGTCATGCCCATCTCATTGCAGGCGTTGAACATGTCCTTGAGCCGCGCGGCACCGTCCAGCAGCGAGTACTGGGTGTGGACGTGCAGGTGCGTGAACGGCGGCTTCGACACGGTTTCGGCCTCCAAAGGAAACGGGCGTCTACGGTCTTCCGACCGGCTGTGGACCGACTGCGGACGGTCTGGGGGACAACGTCGAATCCTATGCCCCGCCACTGACACCCACGGGCGATCCGGACGTACCTTCGTGCGGGAACCGGGCACTCCCGCGTGGCGTCGCCCGTTGGAGACGGCGAAGGTCCTGCCGTAGCTCTTCCCGCACGTTCATGCACCACCCGTCCTGCACCAGGAGGCACCCCGCGATGTCGGTCCCCCAGCTCAACGAGGAGCAGCGCGGCGAGGAGATCCTCGCCGTATTCGACACCGCCTTCGGCCGGCTCCTGGCCGCCGACCCGGCCGCGTTCCGGGTGAAGTTCCGGAAGATGGCGGCCTCGGCCTTCGCGTTCTACCGGGGCACGGCGGCCCTCTTCTACCACGACCTGGACGCCGAGAAGCGCGGCGGCCCCTACCTGGACGACCGCACCTCGCGCGTGTGGATCCACGGCGACCTGCACGCGGAGAACTTCGGCACCTACATGGACTCCAACGGGCGCCTGGTCTTCAACGTCAACGACTTCGACGAGGCCTACGTCGGGCCCTTCACCTGGGACCTCAAGCGGTTCGCCGCCTCCATCGCGCTCATCGGGTACGCCAAGGCGCTCGGCGACGAGCAGATCACCGAGCTGGTGACGGTCTACGCGGCCGCCTACCGCGAGCGCATCCACGCGCTGGCCACGGGCGCCAAGAGCGACGAGGTGCCGCCGTTCACACTGGACACCGCGCAGGGTCCCCTCCTGGACGCGCTGCGTGACGCCCGCTCGCTGACCCGCTTCGAGCTGCTCGACTCGATGACCGAGATCCGTGACTTCGAGCGCCGCTTCGCGCCGGGCGGCGGCTCCATCGAGCTGGACGCGGCCACCCGCTACAAGGTGCTGGCCGCCTTCGACGGCTACCTGGAGACCCTTCCGGACTCCTCCCTGGCCCGCCCGGACTCGTACCGGGTGAAGGACGTCGTGGGCCGCCGTGGCATCGGCATCGGCTCGGCCGGCCTGCCGTCGTACAACATCCTCCTGGAGGGCCACAGCGACGCCCTGGAGAACGACGTCGTGATCTACATCAAGCAGGCCCAGACCCCGGCCGTCTCCCGGCACGTCACGGACCCGGCGATCGCGGAGTACTTCCAGCACGAGGGTCACCGCACGGTGATCTCCCAGCGCGCCCTGCAGGCGCACGCCGACCCGTGGCTGGGCTGGACGGAGCTGGACGGCGCGGGCCAGCTGGTCGCCGAGGTCTCGCCGTACGCGGTCGACCTGGACTGGAGCGACATCGACGACCCGGAGGAGATCGCGGCCGTCGTCGCGGACCTCGGCCGGGCCACGGCCACGATGCACGCGGCGGCGGACGACACCTCCGGCGAGTCCCTGGTGCCGTTCTCCACCGAGCGGGCCATCGACGCGGCGCTCGCGGCCGACGAGGAGAGCTTCGCGCCCCTGCTGGCGGACTTCGCGCACAGCTACGGCGCACGCGCGCGCACCGACCACCAGATCTTCGTCGACCTGTTCCGCAACGGCCGGATTCCGGGGCTGTAACCTTCGCGCACTCACAGGCACCCTTTAGGGGTCCCTTACTCGCCCACGTGTCAGACTCTTCTCTCGCTATGGACATATCCGGGACCCGGCTCAGAGCCCTGCGCGCGGCGCTGTTCACGGCCTTCGTCGTGACGCTCAGCACCGCGTCGCACGTCCTGCTGTCCCGGATCCCGCTGCCGCCTGCCACCGTGACCGCGGTCGCAGGCGGTGTCTTCGCCACCGCGTACGCGCTGGCGGGCCGCGAGCGCGGCTTCGGCCGGATCGCGGCCCTGCTGATCCCGCTGGAGCTGGCCGCGGACACGGTGTTCACCACCGGACAGCACACCTGCTACGGCAGGGCGGGCGGCCCGGTCGCAGGCCCCCTGCACGCGTTCGGGTTCGACGTGCTGTGCCAGGGGGGTGCCGTGGGCACCCCGCTGGTCCAGGTGACCGGCGCCCACGACCGCCCCTACGCGCTGCTCGCACACGCCGGCCCGGCAGCGGCCTGGCTGCTGCTCGCCGCTCACGTCGGCGTGGGCCTGCTGGCCGCCGCCTGGCTGCGCCGGGGCGAGCGGGCCCTGACCGAGCTGCTGCGCGCGGTCGCCGCCACCGGCTTCCGGCCGCTGCTGGTGGCGGTCGCCGCCGGCACCGTACGGCCGGCACCGGCGCGCCGCCTGCCGCGTCCGGCCCCCCGGCCGGCCGCCGCCCGCGATCTGCTCCTCGTGCACTCCCTGGGACGGCGGGGACCACCGTGCTCATCGGCATTCGCCTGAGCACAACCAGTCCCTCACACGTATCCCGCGTACGACGTGTGCGCGTCCCACATGGAGATCACCAACATGAGCAAGCGAAACAACCAGGCGTCGAAGACGGCGGCCCGGGAGCGGCTGCGCGCGGAGCGCGAGCGGCAGGCCAAGCGCGACAAGGCCAGGCGCCAGGTCATCGTGGCCGCGTCGGTCGTGGCCGTGCTGGCCGCGGCGGGCGGCATCGGCTACGCCGTCGTCCAGGCCAACAAGCCCAGCTACTGGGAGGGCCTGAAGGACGCCAAGGTCGTCGCCCCGGCCAACAGCACGGGCGACAAGGGCACCACCGTCGTCATGGGCAAGGACACGGCCAAGAAGACCCTCAAGGTCTACGAGGACCCGCGCTGCCCGGTCTGCTCCCAGTTCGAGCAGAGCGTGGGCACGACCGTGAAGAAGGACCTCGACGACGGCAAGTTCAAGATCCAGTTCATCGGTGCCACGTTCATCGACAACCACGACAACGGCGTGGGCTCCAAGAACGCGCTGAGCGCCCTGGGCGCCGCGCTCAACGTCAGCCCCGAGGCGTTCCTGGAGTACAAGAGCGCGCTCTACTCGGCGAAGTTCCACCCCGATGAGAACACCGACGCGTTCAAGGACGACTCCTACCTCATCAAGGTCGCCGACACCGTGCCCACGCTGAAGAACAACACGAAGTTCCAGGACGCGGTCAAGAAGGGCACCTACGACGCCTGGGCGATGGCCATGTCGAAGACCTTCGACGACGCCGCCAAGGACGGTGTGAGGGGCACCCCGAGCTTCGTCATGGACGGCAAGAAGCTCACCGTCGGCAGCCAGGGCAACCCGCCCATGTCGCCGGCCGACTTCAACAAGGTCGTGGACGAGGCCCTCAAGGGCTGATCACCGGCCGGAAACTGATCATCGCGTGAAGAGCGGGCGAACTTTCGAAGTTCGCCCGCTCTTACGCATACCAATCAGTAAAACTGCTCAGTAACCTGATCGGCCGTGACCAGTCGATACAGATCATTTTCGGCCTCCGAGGGCCTCAAGTCCCTCTCGCCCCGCCGCCGTACGGTCGTCAAGGCCGCGGCGGCGACTGCTGTCCTGGCCGGCCCGCTGGCCGCGGCGCTTCCGGCTCGCGCCGCCACGGACGCCCCCGCCTTCCTGCACGGCGTCGCCTCCGGCGACCCGCTGCCCGACGGCATCCTGCTGTGGACCCGGGTGACCCCCACCGCGGAGGCGGTACCGGGTTCCGGCCTCGGCCCCGACACCCAGGTGAGCTGGGTCGTCGCCAAGGACAAGGCACTCAAAAGCATCGTCGCCAAGGGTTCCACGACCGCGACGGCCGCCTCGGACCACACCGTGAAGGCCGACGTCCGCGGCCTGGAACCGGCCACCGACTACTGGTTCCGCTTCTCGGCCGGCGGAACCGACTCCCCGGTGGCTCGCACCCGCACCGCGCCGGCGGCGGACGCCGCCGTGTCCGGCCTGCGCTTCGGCGTGGTCTCCTGCGCCAACTGGGAGGCCGGCTACTTCTCCGCCTACCGCCACCTCGCGGCCCGCACCGACCTGGACGCCTGGCTGCACCTGGGCGACTACATCTACGAGTACAAGTCCGGTGAGTACGGGACCCGGGGCAAGGTCGTGCGCCCGCACGCCCCGGCGAACGAGATCATCACCCTCACCGACTACCGGATCCGGCACGCGAAGACCAAGACCGACCCCGACCTGCAGGCGCTGCACCTGAAGGCGCCGGTCATCGCGATCTGGGACGACCACGAGTTCGCCGACAACTCCTGGTCGGGCGGCGCGGTCAACCACACCGAGGGCGCCGAGGGCACCTGGACGGCGCGTCAGGCCGCCGCCAAGCAGGCCTACTTCGAGTGGATGCCGGTCCGTCCCGCGATAGCCGGCACCACCTACCGCCGGCTGCGCTTCGGCAAGCTCGCCGACCTGTCCCTGCTGGACCTGCGCTCGTTCCGCTCCCAGCAGGCCTCCGCGGCCAGCGGTTCCGTGGACGACCCGAACCGGACGATCACCGGCCGCGCCCAGCTCGACTGGCTGAAGGCCGGACTGAAGGCCTCCGACACCAAGTGGCGGCTGGTGGGCAACTCGGTGATGATCTCGCCGTTCGTCATCGGCTCCCTCACCGCCGACCTGTTCAAGCCGCTCGCCAAGCTGCTGGGGCTGCCCCAGGACGGCATCGGCCTCAACACCGACCAGTGGGACGGCTACACCGACGACCGCCGCGAGCTGCTGGACCACCTGCGCTCCAACGCCATCGGCAACACCGTCTTCCTGACCGGTGACATCCACATGGCGTGGGCCAACGACGTGCCGGTGGACGCGGGCACCTACCCGCTGTCGGCCTCGGCGGCCGCCGAGTTCGTGGTGACCTCGGTGACCTCCGACAACCTCGACGACATCGTGAAGGTCCCCGAGGGCACCGTCTCCGCCGTCGCCTCGCCGGTCATCCGGGCCGCCAACCGGCACGTCCACTGGGTGGACACCGACCGCCACGGCTACGGCGTCCTGGACATCACCGCCGACCGTGCGCAGATGGACTACTACGTCCTGTCCGACCGCACGGACCCGAACGCGACCTCCAGCTGGGAGCGTTCGTACTGCACCCGCAGCGGCACGCAGAAGGTCGAGCGCACCTACGACCCGGTCTGACCAAGCGCTACAGACTGCCGAGGAAGCCGAGCGCCACCCGCCAGGTGGCCTCGGCGGCCTCCTCGTCGTAGTCCGGCAGCCCGGGGTCCGTGTAGAGGTGACCCGCCCCGGCGTACCGGTAGATCTCCACGTCCGCGCCCGCCCTGCCCATCTGCAGGTACCAGGCGGTCAGCCAGTCGTCCGTCTCGAACGGGTCCGGCTCGGCCACGTGCAGCTGCACCGGCAGCTCGTCCGCCTGCGCGCCCGGCGCGATGTCCGAGGTGCCGTGCAGCAGGAGCAGGCCGCGCGCCTTCTCGTCGCCGAGGGCCAGCGTCTGCGCGACGGAGGCGCCGAGCGAGAACCCCGCGTACACGAGCCCCCGCCCCGAGTACGGCGCCGCCGCGAGCACGGCCCGCTTCAGCAACTCGTCCTTGCCGATCTCCTCCTTGTACTCCATGCCCTCCTCGACCGTGTCGAAGGTGCGCCCCTCGAAGAGGTCCGGCGTCCACACCTCGTGGCCCGCCGCGCGCAGCCGGTCCGCGGCCTCGCGCACCGCGGGCCGCAGCCCGTAGGTCGAGTGAAAGAGCATGATGTTCATGGGGCCCATGGTGCCAGCTCACGCCGCACCCACGGAAAGCCGGCGACGGCGGGGCTCAGAGCAGGCTGCGTGCGTCGAGGTGTCTCAGCACCCGGTCCACGATCTCCGGATCCGCCCCCGGCTCACTGCGCGCCGCCAGCACCTCGTGCCGCGCCGCGCTCAGCATCTCCCCCTGGATCCGCCGTACCCTCTTCAGCCGCTTGGCCCGCTGGTGCTGCGCCTCGCGCCGTTCTTCCTCCCCCATGTCCGGGCTGATCCGGATCCCGATGTCGAAGGCCCGCCGCAGCATCTGCTCGGACAGCTCCTCCGGCAGCTCCTCCACCTGCTCGATCTCCCGCAGTCTGCGCTTGGCCGCCTTCGCCGCCCGCACGGCCAGCTCCTTCTCGAACTCCTTCTCCCGTTCGGAGTCGGCCTGCACCCCGAGCCGCTTGACCAGCCAGGGCAGGGTCAGCCCCTGCAGCACCAGCGTGGCCACGATCACCCCGAAGGCGATGAACACCAGCTCGTCCCGGTCGGGAAAGGGGGACCCGTCGTCGGTCTTCAGCGGGATCGCGAGCGCCAGCGCCACCGACGCCACCCCGCGCATCCCGGACCACCACATCACCACGGTCTCCCGCCAGCTCATCGGGATGTCCTCGTCGTAGTCCCGCCGGGCGTGCAGCCGCTTGGTCAGCCAGGTCGCCGGCATCAGCCACAGCAGCCGGACGACCACCACGACCCCGACGACGGCCGCCGCCCAGCCGAGCAGCTCGCCCCAGCGCCCTGCCGCCGTCCGGATCGCGTTGTGCAGTTCGAGGCCGATCAGCCCGAAGGCGACGCCGGTGACGAGCGTGTCGATGATGTCCCAGAAGGCGTACCCGGCCAGCCGGGTCATCACGGCGTCGGCGTCGATGGCGTACTCGGCGAGGAACAGGGCCGTGGTGAGCACGGCGAGCACCCCGGAGCCGTGCAGCTCCTCCGCGAGCACGTAGGAGGCGTACGGCACCAGCAGGGTCATCCCGATCTGCAGGGTCGCGTCGCCGAGCAGGTCCATCAGCTTGTTCGCGCCCCAGCCGAGCACCAGCCCGACCACGACCGCGACCACGGCGGACAGGACCAGGTCCAGACCGGCCTTCCAGGCCGAGAACTCTCCGCTGACGGCCGCGGCGATCGCGACGTGGTACAGCACGATGGCTGTGACGTCGTTGAAGAGCCCCTCGCCCTCCAGGATCGACACCAGCCGGCGCGGCAGTCCGAGCTGCCCGGCGACGGCGGTCGCCGCGACCGGGTCCGGCGGGGCGATCAGGGCGCCCAGCGCCACGGCCGCGGCGACCGGCAGCCCGGGCACGATGGTGTGGGCGACGGCGGCCACGCACAGCGTCGTCACGAACACCAGGGCGACGGCCAGCAGGAAGATCGGCCGCTTGTTCGCCGCGAACTGCCGCCAGGACGTCCGCCGCACCGCGGCGTAGAGCAGCGGCGGCAGCAGCGCGGGCAGGATCAGCTCGGGCGGGATGTCCACGTCGGGCACGAAGTCGGCCACGGCCAGGACTCCGCCGAACAACGTCATCAGCACCGGCGCCGGCAGCCCCAACCTGTCCCCCACCGGGACGCTCACCAGGGCCCCGAGCAGCAGCACGAACAGCAGGGCCAACTGATCCACGGCCAGCGCTCCGGGAGTCGACGATCACATGGCAGGCCTCCAGCCTGACACGGCCCCCGCCGACCGGCCGTTCCAGCGCAGCCGGACCACCGACCGGCCGATCCTGCCCCGCGGGACCACCGCCCCGGCCGTCCTCGCACCGCCGCAGCACCGACCGGCCGTCCCGAACCGCGGGACCACCGACCGGCCGTCCTCACGCCACCGGACCACACACCCTGCCGTCCTCACGCCACCGGAGTGCCGGCCCGCGTGCGCCCGTGCCCGCCGGCCGGTCGGCGCCCTCGGCTACAGCGCGCGCCGCATCGCCCGGTGCGGTATGCCGGCGTCCGGGAACTCCGGGCCGTACGCCTCGTAGCCGAGCCGTTCGTAGAAGCCCATGGCCCGGGTCTGCGCGTGCAGGTCCACCGCCGTCAGGCCCTGCGCGCGTGCCGCGCCCTCGATGGCCCGCACCAGGGCCACGCCGACGCCCAGCCCGCGCGCCGCACGGGTCACGGCGAGCCGCCCCAGGGAGCCCACGAGGGCGTCCGCGCCGGTCTTGGCCGCGGCCGCCTCCCCGTGCAGCAGCCGTCCGGTACCGAGCGGCAGACCGTCCTCGCGGACCGCCAGCACATGCACGGCGACGGCGTCGTACGCGTCGTACTCGATCTCCTGCGGGACGCCCTGTTCGACGACGAAGACCTCCTTGCGCACCGCGAAGCAGGCCTCACGGTCGGCGGGGTCCGCGGCGGTCCGGACGGTGTACGGCACGCTCACGCGTACGTCTCCTCGCGCACCTGGTCGAGGGCGTCCTGCAGGTCCTCCGGGTACTCGCACCCGAACTCCACCCACTGCCCGTCCCCGGGGTGCTCGAAGCCCAGCCGTACGGCGTGCAGCCACTGCCGGGTCAGGCGCAGCCGCTTGGCGAGGGTCGGGTCGGCGCCGTAGGTCAGATCGCCGACGCAGGGGTGGCGGTGGGCGGACATGTGGACGCGGATCTGGTGGGTGCGGCCGGTCTCCAGCTTCACATCGAGCAGGGAGGCCGCGCGGAACGCCTCGATGAGGTCGTAGTGGGTCACGGACGGCTTGCCGTCGGCCGTGACCGCCCACTTGTAGTCGTGGTTCGGGTGCCGGCCGATCGGGGCGTCGATCGTGCCGCTCGTGGGGTCCGGGTGGCCCTGGACGAGGGTGTGGTAGCGCTTGTCGACCGTGCGCTCCTTGAACTGGCGCTTGAGCGACGTGTAGGCGTACTCGGACTTGGCGACCACCATCAGGCCCGAGGTGCCGACGTCGAGGCGGTGCACGATGCCCTGGCGCTCGGCGGCGCCGGAGGTGGAGATCCGGTACCCGGCCGCGGCGAGACCGCCGATGACGGTCGGCCCCGACCAGCCCGGCGAGGGGTGCGCCGCCACACCGACCGGCTTGACGATGACGACCACGTCATCGTCGTCGTGCACGATCTCCATGCCCTCGACCGGCTCCGCGACGACCTGCACGGGCGCGGGCGCCCCCGGCATCTCGACCTCCAGCCAGGCCCCGCCGCGCACCCGCTCGGACTTGCCGACCACCGCGCCGTCGACCTGCACCTTGCCTGCCGCGGCCAGCTCGGCCGCCTTCGTACGGGAGAAGCCGAACATCCGGGAGATGGCGGCGTCGACGCGCTCGCCCTCCAGGCCGTCGGGCACGGGCAGGGTACGGATCTCGGGAATCGTGCTCACCCGTCGAGTATGCCGGACGGGTCCGACAGCCTCGTACGAGACTCCCGCGGCCTCAGTCCTTGTGGACGGTGCCGTCCGGGTCCAGGCCACGGAAGGACAGCAGCACGATCAGGATGCCGCCGCACACGATCGCCGAGTCGGCCAGGTTGAAAACCGCGAAGCCCTTGGGCGCGATGAAGTCCACGACCTCGCCCTCGAAGACCCCGGGCGCCCGGAAGATCCGGTCGGTGAGGTTGCCGAGCGCGCCGCCGAGCAGCAGGCCGAGCGCGACCGCCCAGGGAAAGCTGTAGAGCTTGCGGGCGAGGCGGATGATCACGACGATCACGGCGGCCGCGATCAGCGTGAAGATGATCGTGAAGGCGGCGCCGAAGCCGAAGGCCGCGCCCGGGTTGCGGATCGCGTGCAGCTCCAGCAGGTCCCCGATCACCTGGATCGGCTCGTGGTGCTCCAGCCTGGCGACCACGAGCATCTTGCTGATCAGGTCGAGGGCGTAGGCGAACGCGGCCACCGCGAACAGTACGGCGATCCGACGGCCGCGGCCGGTCCGCTGCTGCGCCGACCCCTCGTGCGCGGCGGCGTCGGACCCGTCGGACGGGCTGGCCCCGGCGGGCGCTGCGGCCGCCGTCCGCTCGCCGTTGTCGTCCGGGGTGTCCGGCGTACCGATGATGCGCTCCGCCTCTGCCACGTGAGTCCCTCAACCTAGATGCCTGACTGAGGACGAGAGTACGGCACGCCCGGACGGACCCTCGTGCTCAGGAGCGGCGTTCCTGCTTCTGCTTGCACTCCACGCACAGGGTGGCCCTCGGGAACGCCTGCATGCGGGCCTTGCCGATGGGATTGCCGCAGTTCTCGCACAGGCCGTAGGTGCCCGCGTCGAGCCGCTCCAGGGCGCGCTCGGTCTGGATCAGCATCTCGCGCGCGTTGGCCGCGAGCGCCATCTCGTGCTCGCGCGTGATGTTCTTGGCCCCGGTGTCGGCCTGGTCGTCGCCGGCGCCGTCCCCGGAGTCCCGCATCAGGCCCACCAGGGACTCCTCGGAGGAGCTGATCTCGGTCCTCAGCCGCAGTGCCTCGGCCGTCAGCTCCGCGCGGGCCTCGGCGACCTCTTCCGGGGTCCAGGGGTCCTCACCGGGGCGCACCGCGAGCTCGCCGGGCTCCACCGCGGCGATCCGTGCCTTGGGAACGGCGGTCTCCGCCGTGGCCGTGCCAGGAGTTTTCTTCGCAACCACCGTCGTGGCTCCCGTCTGCTTCGCGGCCCGCGCCGCGCCCGCTTTCTTGGCCGTGCTCTTCTCGGCCGCCCCCGTGGAGACGTCCCCGGCGGCCGTCTTCTTCGCGCCGGCCTTCCTCCCGCCCTCCGCCGCCTTCACGGCTGTCTTCCCGGCGGCCGCCTTCTTCGCACCCGTCTCCTTCGCAGCAGCCTTCCTGCCTGCCCTCTCCTTCGCAGCGGCTTCCTTGTCTGCCGTCTCCTTCGCAGCAGCCTTCCTGCCGGCCGTCTTCTTCGCAGCAGCCTTCGAGGCCGGCGCTCTCGTGGCGCCCGCGTCCCCGGCGGCCGCTTTCCCGACAGATGCCTTCACGGCCGGTGCCTTCTCGGCCGCGGACGTCTCGGCCGCAGGCTTCTTGCCCGCAGGCTTCTCGGCCGCCGGCTTCTTGCCCGCAGGCTTCTCGGCCGCCGGCTTCTTGCCCGCATGCGTCGCGGCTGCGGGCTTCTCGGCCGCAGGCTTCCTGGCTGCTGCTTTCTTCCCGGCCTGAGCCGCGGTACCCCTGCTCCGTCCGCCCTCCTCCCCCGCGACCACCTCGTTCATGGCCGTCACCTTCTTCACGGCAGCGTGCGCGTTCTTCTTCACGGCGGCATGCGCGTTCTTCCTGCCGCCGACTCTCCTGGCCTCGCCATCGGAGGCAGCCGTCCCGCCGGAGACGGCCGCGCCCCCGGTGCGACCGGTCGCCGGCTGCTGTACGGCGGTCTTCTTCGCCACCATGGCCGCGGCCCCTTCACATATTGTGATCTTGCGCGCGAATCGTGCTGGGACGATAAATCGACTTGAGTCCCGCGGCAACGGGGCACGCCGCCCGATTCGCCCGCCCCACGCCCCCCGCGCAGGAGACCTGCATGCGTTGTGCCCAGCTCCCCGCCGGGTAATCCGCCGGGCCGGGCGCCCGCGAATGCCGGCACCCGCCCCCTCGCCATTCGGGTCACCCGGCCCCTGTCCGCGCGGGTCGGCCGAGCACCGGAGAAATACGGTCGGCCGGTGTCCGCGCGGAGCCGTACACTGGGCGGAGCGAAAAGCGTGGATGGGGACGAGTAGCGACGTACGCAGCCCAGAGCGACCCGGGGACGGTGTGAGCCCGGGGGCCGGCGCGACGTGAAGATCACCCCGGAGCCGCCGGAAGAAAGCCGTGGAGGACCTGCCACGGCGAGTAGAGCCGGCTTCGCGACCCCAATGAGGGGGCTCACCGGCGCGTACGGCGCGGCGGAGAGCCAAGGAGGGTGGTACCGCGGGAGCGCGCCGCACACGGCGTAGACAGGAATGAAGGCTCTCGTCCCTCCGACGGAAGGCAGAAAGTCCGTTGGAGGATGCTCGCAGATGACAGCGCCGACGTACCGCCAGGTGCCCGCCCAGGTCGACCTGCCCGCGCTTGAGCACGCCGTGCTCGACTTCTGGCGCGACCAGAAGATCTTCGCCAAGAGCCTGGAGCAGTCCGAGGGTCGCCCGGAGTGGGTGTTCTACGAGGGCCCGCCCACCGCGAACGGCATGCCCGGCGCCCACCACATCGAGGCGCGCGTCTTCAAGGACGTCTTCCCGCGCTTCCGCACCATGCGCGGCTACCACGTGGCCCGCAAGGCCGGCTGGGACTGCCACGGACTCCCGGTGGAGCTGGCGGTCGAGAAGGAGCTGGGCTTCTCCGGCAAGCAGGACATCGAGGCGTACGGCATCGCGGAGTTCAACGCGAAGTGCCGCGCGTCGGTGACCCGGCACACCGACGCCTTCGCCGAGCTGACGACCCGGATGGGCTACTGGGTCGACCTGGACGACGCCTACCGGACCATGGACCCCGAGTACGTGGAGTCGGTCTGGTGGTCGCTGAAGGAGATCTTCTCCAAGGGCCTGCTGGTCCAGGACCACCGCGTCGCCCCCTGGTGCCCGCGCTGCGGCACCGGCCTGTCCGACCACGAGCTGGCCCAGGGCTACGAGACGGTCGTGGACCCGTCCGTGTACGTCCGTTTCCCGCTCACCTCCGGTCCGCTGGCCGGCCGGGCCGCGCTCCTGGTGTGGACGACGACCCCCTGGACCCTGGTGTCCAACACGGCGGTCGCCGCGCACCCCGAGGTCACCTACGTCGTCGTGACGAAGGGCTCGGAGAACCCCGAGAAGCTCGTCGTCGCCGAGCCGCTCGTCGCCAAGGCGCTCGGCGAGGGCTGGGAGAGGACCGGCGAGAGCTTCACCGGCGCCGAGATGGAACGCTGGACCTATCAACGTCCGTTCGAGCTGGTCGAGTTCCCGGAACCGGCGCACTACGTGGTGAACGCCGACTACGTCACCACCGAGGACGGTACGGGTCTGGTCCACCAGTCCCCCGCCTTCGGCGAGGACGACCTCAGGGTCTGCCGCGCGTACGGCCTTCCCGTGGTCAACCCGGTCCGCCCGGACGGCACCTTCGAGGAGAACGTCCCGCTGGTCGGTGGCGTCTTCTTCAAGAAGGCGGACGAAAAGCTCACCGAGGACCTCCAGCAGCGCGGTCTGCTCTTCAAGCACATCCCGTACGAGCACAGCTACCCGCACTGCTGGCGCTGCCACACCGCGCTGCTCTACTACGCGCAGCCCTCCTGGTACATCCGCACCACGGCGATCAAGGACCGCCTGATCCAGGAGAACGAGAAGACCAACTGGTTCCCGGAGACCGTCAAGCACGGCCGCTTCGGCGACTGGCTGAACAACAACATCGACTGGGCGCTGTCCCGCAACCGCTACTGGGGCACCCCGCTGCCGATCTGGCGCTGCGAGGACGACCACCTCACCTGCGTCGGCTCCCGCGCGGAGCTGTCCGAGCTGACCGGCACCGACCAGTCGGGCCTGGACCCGCACCGCCCGTACATCGACGAGGTCACCTTCGCCTGCCGTCACGACGGCTGCGGCAGGACGGCCACGCGCGTGCCGGAGGTCATCGACGCCTGGTACGACTCGGGCTCGATGCCGTTCGCGCAGTGGGGTTACCCGCACAAGAGCAAGGAGCTGTTCGAGAGCCGGTACCCGGCCCAGTTCATCTCCGAGGCGATCGACCAGACGCGCGGGTGGTTCTACACGCTGATGGCCGTCGGCACCCTCGTCTTCGACAAGTCGTCGTACGAGAACGTCGTCTGCCTCGGCCACATCCTCGCCGAGGACGGCCGCAAGATGTCCAAGCACCTGGGCAACACCCTGGACCCGATCCCGCTCATGGACCGGCACGGCGCGGACGCGGTGCGCTGGTTCATGGCGGCGGGCGGCTCCCCGTGGGCGGCCCGGCGGGTCGGCCACGGCACCATCCAGGAGGTCGTGCGCAAGACACTCCTCACGTACTGGAACACGGTGGCCTTCCAGGCGTTGTACGCCCGTACGTCGAACTGGGCGCCGTCCGCGGCCGACCCGGCCCCGGCCGACCGCCCGCTGCTGGACCGCTGGCTGCTGTCCGAGCTGCACGCGCTCACCGACCAGGTGACACAGGCGCTGGAGGCGTACGACACCCAGCGCGCCGGCAAGCTGCTGTCCGCGTTCGTCGACGACCTGTCGAACTGGTACGTCCGCCGCTCGCGCCGCCGCTTCTGGCAGGGCGACAAGGCCGCGCTGCGCACGCTGCACGAGGTGCTGGAGACGGTCACGAAGCTGCTGGCCCCGATCACCCCGTTCGTCACCGAGCGGGTGTGGCAGGACCTGGTCGTGCCGGTGACCCCGGGCGCCCCGGAGTCGGTCCACCTGGCCTCGTGGCCCGAGGCGGACCTCGGCGCCATCGACCCGGACCTGTCGAAGCAGATGGTCCTGGTCCGCCGGCTGGTGGAGCTGGGCCGTGCCACGCGCGCGGAGTCGGGCGTCAAGACACGTCAGCCGCTGTCCCGCGCGCTGATCGCGGCCACCGGTTTCGACTCCCTCGACACCGAGCTGCACGCGCAGATCACCGAGGAGCTGAACGTCACGTCCCTGGCGTCCCTCGCCGAGGTCGGCGGCTCGCTGGTGGACACCACCGCGAAGGCCAACTTCCGCGCCCTGGGCAAGCGGTTCGGCAAGCGGGTGCAGGACGTGGCGAAGGCCATCGCGAACGCCGACGCGGCCGCGCTGTCCCTCGCCCTGCGTGAGGGCACGGCGTCCGTGGAGGTCGACGGCGAGACGGTCGCCCTCGCCCCGGACGAGGTGATCATCACCGAGACCCCGCGCGAGGGCTGGTCGGTGGCCTCGGACTCCGGTGCCACGGTCGCGCTGGACCTGGAGATCACCGAGGAGCTGCGCCAGGCGGGCCTGGCCCGCGACGCGATCCGGCTGATCCAGGAGGCCCGCAAGAACAGCGGCCTGGACGTCGCCGACCGGATCGCGCTGCGCTGGACCTCCACGGACCCGGCGGTCGTCGCGGCCCTGACCGAGCACGCCGCACTGATCGCCGAAGAGGTCCTGTCGACCGACTTCGGCCAGGGCGAGGCCGACGAGACGTACGGCGAGCCGTTCACGGACGAGGGCCTGTCGCTGACGTTCCGGCTGCGCAAGGCGTAGCAGTGCCTGGGAAGGGCCCGGCTCCCCTCGGGGGGCCGGGCCCTTCCCGGCTTCCGGGGAGCCCTACGTGCCCACGGCCGGCGGGAGCGGCAGCCGACGATCCGGAGGCCGGTTCACGTACAGCATGCCGATCTCGGAATCGTTCGGATGCCCGCCGAGGACGAAACCGCCCGCGGTGAGGACGGCGCGGATCGCCTCGGTCATCGCGTCGCGGGCCGCCGCCTCGAAACCGCACACGGGGTCGAGGTACCGTCGCTCGGCCCTGCACCGCGAGGCGGCCGTCCGCAGCGCGGGGGCCGGGTCCCAGCTGATGAAGACCCCGCCCGTGACCACTCCCGGATCGACCTCCACCACGGCTCCCGCGGGCTCGGCCGAGTCCGGTCCCGGGGCCCGGACCGGAAGGCCCGCCGCCGCCAGCAGCGCACCGCCTCGGCCGCCCAGGCCTCCCACTGCCGGATCGCCTCCGCGCCCGCCCGTCCGCCCCGGGAGACCGTCTGCTCGTCCACGGCGGTCACGCTGCGGCACCCGGTCGACACCGCCGTCAACACGCGTAAAAAGGGCGGGGCCCCGGACCGAAGTCCGGGGCCCCCCCCCGGTTGACGCAGCCCGACCCCTTGTAGTAATATTGTACGCCGCCCGAA
>NZ_JBFAET010000079.1:0-40093 GCF_040642095.1 Streptomyces sp. NPDC020362 | reverse complement strand
GGCAGCTGGGTCGGCCGCGACGGGCGGCCGGTCGTGGCGGTGACCGACTCGGGGGGGGGGCGGCACCGGGGCCCGGCGGGGGGGGCGGGGGGCGCCCCGGGCCCGGGCCGGATGCTTCAGGGGCCGGATGCTTCGGGGACCGGCTACTTCAGCGCGCCCGCCGTCAGGCCGGCGACCACCTGCCGCTGGAAGACGATGTACGCCGCCAGCACCGGCAGCATCGCCATCACCAGGCCCGCGAAGAGACCGGACCAGTCACCCTTGTAGCCCTGGCTGACCGCCAGCTGGACCAGGCCCTGGGTGAGGACGCGCTTGTCGGGGTCGGTGTTGAGGACCGTGGGGAGCATGTACTGGTTCCACTGGCCCAGGAAGTTGAAGATGCCCACGCTGATCAGGCCCGGCTTGGCCATGGGCAGCATGATCTGGAAGAACGTACGGGTGTGCGAGGCGCCGTCCACGAAGGCCGCTTCCGCCACCGAGGTGGGCAGCGTGCGGAAGAACGCGGTGAGGAAGAAGACCGTGAACGGCAGCGAGTACGCGATGTAGACCAGGATCAGCCCGTGGATGGTGTTCAGCAGTCCCATGTTGTTCACGACGTAGAACAGCGGGACCAGCGCCAGCATGATCGGGAAGCTCATGCCGCCGACGAAGAGGTAGTAGATGAAACGGTTCCCGGGGAAGTCGAAGCGGGCGAGGACGTAGGCCGCCATCGAGCCGAGGACCAGGGTGCCGATCAGCGAGCCGCCGACCACCAGGATGGTGTTCAGGAAGTAGTCGCTCATGTTGGCCTGGATCCAGGCCCGCGACCAGTTGTCGAAGTGCAGCTTGTCGGGCAGGGACCAGGGCGAGCCGAAGATGGAGCTGTCGTCCTTGAAGGACGTCATCACGGCCCACAGCAGCGGCATGACCACCATGATCGCCCACACGATCAGCATGCCGTGGGAGAAGACGTTGAGGACGCCGCCCTCCCTCTTCTGGGCGGGGGGCCTCGGCGGCGCCACGTCGACCTTGGAGACGGTCGCGCCGGACTCGGCCGGCAGCGGGGCGGGGGTCTCGGTCGTCTTCATCGCTTCAGTACTCCAGCCGCTCGCGACGGCCCAGCCGCATCACGATCGCCGCGAACGCGAGCGTGACGACGAGCAGGGCGACGCCGATGGTGGTGGCGTAGGCGGCCTGACCGTCCCGGAACGCCTTCTGGTACACGTACAGGACCATCACGGTGGTCGAGTAGTCCGGTCCGCCTGGCCCGGTCGTCATGATCTGTACGACCGCGAACGACTCCGCGCCGAGCGCGAGGATGCCCATGTAGACCCAGCCGGACTGCACGGTGTCCCACAGCAGCGGCAGGGTGATGCGGAAGAACGTGGCGAAGCGGCTCGCTCCGTCCAGCAGCGCCGCCTCGTACAGCTCGGCCGGGATCGACGCCATGCCCGCGGAGAAGAGGACCACGAAGAAGCCGACCGTGGACCACACGAGCACCGCCATCACGCACCACAGCGCAAGGCTCGGGTCGCCGAGCCACAGTGGCTGGATGTTGTCGAGGCCGATGCCACGCAGGAGGGAGTTGATCGCGCCGCTGTCCGGGTTGTACGCGAAGGCGAACAGCAGCGAGACGATCGCGATCGAGAGCACCTGCGGGAAGAAGTAGACGATTTTGTAGAAGGACGAGCCCCGCACGCCCGAGACCACGGGGCCGCCCCTTCTCCGTCGTCCGCCCACATTGATCATGAAGGCGAAGAACAGCGCCAGACTGAGTGTCACCAAGGGCAGCACCAGAGCGAAGAGCAGGCTGTGCTGCAGCGACTTCCAGAAGATGTCGTCGTGGAACATCCTCTTGTAGTTGTCGAAGCCGACCATCTTGAATTCGGGGCTGAGGCCGGTCCAGTCCGTGAACGAGTAGTAGATGGACTGGATGAACGGCCACACCACGAAGAGCGCGTACAGTCCGAGGGGGGCAGCCAGAAACCCCACGATGAACCGGTACTTGCCGTGCTGCATCGCCACTCCGGTGCGGTAGGGGTGCTGGTTACTGGTGCTTGTAGTGCTTGATCGAGGTGTCCTTCGCTGCCTCGTCGGCGAAGCCCTGGATCTTCTTGATGGTCTCGGCCGGAGTGAGGCGGCCGGCCATCATCTCGCCGAGTCCGGCCACACCGATCTTCTCCTTCTGCAGCTGCACGTACCAGTCCTGGATCCGCGGATTCACCACGTTGGAGCCGGCCTTGTCCAGCGCGGCCACGCCCGACTTCAGACCGGGGGTGAGGGTGATGCCGGTGGTGCCGCCGTTGTACGCGGTCAGCGACTTCACCTTGGCGGTGAAGTTCTTCGAGGACGCCTCGGAGAGCATGATGCGCAGCTGCTCCATGCCGCCCTCGGAGTTCGCCGCCTTGGCCGGCACGACGAAGGGCTCGCCGCCGGAGGCCCAGATGGTTCCGAACGGCATCTTGTCCGAGCTGTCGATGCCGGTGGGCGCGGAGACCGCGAGGTTGAAGTCGGCCGGGATGACATTGGCCGATTCGTTCTCCACCCAGGAGCCGTTCGGGATGAACAGTGCCTTGCCCTTGGCCCAGGCGGTCTGCGACTGGATGTGGTCGAGGCCCGGGGTGCCCTTGAGGATGTAGCCCTTCTTGTACAGCTCGTAGTACGCCTCGAAGCAGGCCTTGACGGCGGGGTGCTTCCAGGCGTTCGGCTCCAGGTTGTCGATGGCGTCGAGCACCTCACGGCCGCCGACCTTGCCGATCATCGGGTACAGCGAGAAGGGGAGGTAGTACGGGTACTTGCCCGCGTACGTCCAGCCCGCCATGCCCTTCTTCTTGGCCTTCTCGCACACGGCGAGCATCTGGTCCCAGGTCTGGGGGTACTCCGCGTCCAGCGAGTCCAGGGCCTTCTGCGAGTACCAGACGCCGTAGACCGTGTAGGCGTAGTACAGGATCCAGACCGGCTTGCCGTCGAACTGCCCCATCTCCACGATGCCGGGGCGCAGTGTGTCGCGGACCTTCTTGTTCGGGTCGTCGTACGAGGGCGCGTCGAGGAGCGGGGTGAGGTCCGCCAGCTGGTTCTTGCCGACGAGGACGCCCATGTCCATCTGCTCGGCGCCGGAGTTGTCGATGAGGTCGGGCGGGTTGCCCTGGTTGAAGCGGGGCTGCAGGGTGGACTGGATCTTCTGGGTGGCGGAGAACTTCACCGTGGCCTTGGGGAAGTCCTTCTGATAGATCTTCACCGCGTCCTGGGCGTACTCCTTGCCGAAGCCGCCGTCGAAGAGGACGAACTCCATCTTGGCGGTCTCATTGACGCCCAGCGGGTTCTTGGCGGTCTTCTTGCCGGCCTTCGCCTTGTCCTGTCCGCCGCCGCCGCTGCTCGCGCAGGCGGAGAGCAGCCCCATTCCGGGGGCGGCCACCAGGCCGAGGGCGGCCGAACGCTTGATCAGATCGCGGCGGCCGACACCCTCGCCGTCGTGGTGCGCAGTGGATCCCATGCTCAAGTCCTCGCCTTCTCCAGGACTCAGGCGGTGAACCGGATCCTCCCCGGCACCGCTGTCGGGTAGTGCAGGGTCATGCGGGAAACGCCGACAGGTATAGTCCACTTCCCGCCAGCTGAGCAAGATCGAATGCAAGGTTGGCCGTGGGTCTTTTCCGAGTTGAGACCTCTCGGAAATATGAGCGACCTGTGGGCGCACTGCCGGGGAAATTCGCTCCATAGGCCCCTGAATGCCACACCCAACACCCTTGACATCAACGGCCACTTGACCACCTACTGGTTCCTGCGCATCGAAGCTGACAACGTTGTCTCACGTGGGTGCAGGAGGGGAATCCGTAGATGCAGCGGAGAACTCGGCACAGATACGGTCCGGCGGTCGTCCTCACGACCGCCTTTGTCATGGCCCTCGGCACACAGGGCGCGGCGGTCGCCCTGCCGGCCGCGGCCGCGGCAGCCGACCGGGAGTTCGCATCCTCGTTCGAGAGTGGTGATCCGGCGCCGGACTGGCTGAACAGCGTCGACACGACGTCGGACGGCAGCAAGCGCGCCTCGGGCGTGGACGGCGGCTACAGCACCGGCATCCCGGGCAACGCCACCGACCATGTGACCGAGGTCCGGGCGAGCGGCGAGAACGAGGGCGCGGGCGAGGTCAAGGAGAACCTCGTCGACGGCGAGCCCGGCACCAAGTGGCTGACCTTCCAGCCCACCGGCTGGGTCGAGTTCGACCTGGACAAGCCCATCAAACTGGTGACGTACGCGCTCACCTCGGCCAACGACTTCGACGGGCGCGACCCGAAGGACTGGACGCTCAAGGGCTCGGCGGACGGCAAGGACTGGAAGACGGTCGACAGCCGTTCGGGCGAGTCCTTCAAGGAGCGGTTCCAGACAAAATCGTACGATCTGGACCAGCCGGCCGAGTACCAGCACTTCCGGCTGGAGGTGACGAAGAACAACGGCGCCCCGGACATCCTGCAGATCGCCGACGTGCAGTTCTCCACCGGCGGCGGGGGCGGCCCCGTGCCGCAGGACATGCTGTCGCTCGTCGACAAGGGCCCGAGCGGCTCACCGACGGCGAAGGCGCGGGCCGGATTCACCGGAAAGCGGGCCCTGCGTTACGCCGGACGGCACACGGCGGCCGGCCGGGCGTACTCGTACAACAAGGTCTTCGACGTGAACGTGAAGGTCGGCCGCGACACCCAGCTGTCGTACCGGATCTTCCCGTCGATGGCCGACGGCGACCGCGACTACGACGCCACCAACGTCTCGGTGGACCTGGCCTTCACCGACGGCACCTACCTGAGCGACCTGGGCGCCCTCGACCAGCACGGCTTCCCGCTGTCGCCGCGCGGCCAGGGCGCCTCGAAGGCGCTGTACGTCAACCAGTGGAACGACGTGGCCTCGCGGATCGGGTCGGTGGCGGCCGGCAGGACCGTCGACCGGATCCTGGTGGCGTACGACTCCCCGGACGGCCCGGCGAAGTTCCGGGGCTGGATAGACGACGTCGGCATCAAGCAGGTGGCGCCCGAGAAACCGAAGGCACATCTGTCGGACTACGCGCTCACCACCCGCGGCACCAACTCCAGCGGCAGCTTCTCGCGCGGCAACAACTTCCCGGCGGCGGCCCTCCCGCACGGCTTCAACTTCTGGACGCCGGTGACGAACGCGTCCTCGCTGAGCTGGCTGTACGAGTACGCACGTGCGAACAACGACGACAACCTGCCGACGATCCAGGCGTTCAGCGCGAGCCATGAGCCGAGCCCGTGGATGGGCGACCGGCAGACCTTCCAGCTGATGCCGTCGGTCGCGTCCGGCACCCCGGACACCGGGCGCGAGGCGCGCGCCCTGGCCTTCCGGCACGAGAACGAGACCGCGCGGCCCTACTACTACGGGGTGCGGTTCGAGAACGGTCTGAAGGCGGAGATGACGCCGACCGACCACGCGGCCGCGCTGCGCTTCACCTACCCGGGCGACGACGCGAGCGTGCTCTTCGACAACGTCACGGAGCAGGCGGGCCTGACCCTGGACAAGGAGCACGGCGTCGTCACCGGCTACTCGGACGTGAAGTCGGGTCTGTCGACGGGCGCGACCCGGCTGTTCGTGTACGGCGTCTTCGACAAGCCGGTGAGGGACGGCGGCTCCAGCGGCGTGAAGGGCTATCTGCGCTTCGACGCGGGCGCGGACCGCACGGTCACCCTGCGCCTGGCCACCTCCCTCATCAGCGTCGACCAGGCGAAGGACAACCTGCGCCAGGAGATCCCGGACGGCACCTCCTTCGACACCGTCAGGGATCGCGCCCGGCAGACCTGGGACAGGCTGCTCGGCAAGGTCGAGGTGGAGGGCGCGACCCCGGACCAGCTGACCACGCTGTACTCCAGCATGTACCGGCTGTACCTGTACCCGAACTCCGGCTTCGAGCAGGTCGGGGGCAAGAACCGGTACGCCTCGCCCTTCTCCCCCATGCCGGGCCCGGACACCCCGACGCACACCGGCGCGAAGATCGTCGACGGCAAGGTGTACGTCAACAACGGCTTCTGGGACACCTACCGGACCACCTGGCCGGCGTACTCCTTCCTGACCCCCTCCCAGGCGGGCGAGATGGTCGACGGGTTCGTCCAGCAGTACAAGGACGGCGGCTGGACCTCGCGCTGGTCCTCCCCCGGCTACGCCGACCTGATGACCGGCACCTCCTCGGACGTGGCGTTCGCCGACGCCTACGTCAAGGGCGTGAAGTTCGACGCGAAGGCGGCGTACGACGCAGCGGTGAAGAACGCGACGGTCGTGCCCCCCTTCTCGGGCGTGGGCCGCAAGGGCATGAGCACCTCGCCCTTCCTCGGCTACACCAGCACGGACACGCACGAGGGCCTGTCGTGGGCGATGGAGGGCTACGTCAACGACTACGGCATCGCGAAGATGGGTGAGGCCCTCTACCGCAGGACCGGCGAGAAGCGCTACAAGGACGAGTCGCAGTACTTCCTCAACCGCGCCCGGGACTATGTGGACCTCTTCGACTCCGGTGCCGGCTTCTTCCAGGGCCGTGACGCCCGTGGGAAGTGGCGGCTGGACTCCTCGAAGTACGACCCGCGCGTGTGGGGCTACGACTACACGGAGACCAACGGCTGGGGCTACGCCTTCACCGCCCCGCAGGACAGCCGCGGGCTGGCCAATCTGTACGGCGGCCGGCACGGCCTCGCGGACAAGCTCGACGAGTACTTCGCCACCCCGGAGACCGCCTCGCCGGAGTTCGTCGGCTCCTACGGCGGTGTCATCCACGAGATGACCGAGGCCCGGGACGTCCGGATGGGCATGTACGGCCACTCCAACCAGGTCGCCCACCACGTCATCTACATGTACGACGCGGCGGCCGAGCCCTGGAAGGCGCAGGCGTACGTGCGGGAGGCGCTGTCCCGGCTCTACACCGGCAGCGAGATCGGGCAGGGCTACCACGGCGACGAGGACAACGGCGAGCAGTCGGCCTGGTACCTCTTCTCGTCGCTGGGCTTCTACCCGCTGGTCATGGGCAGCGGCGAGTACGCGATCGGCTCCCCGCTGTTCACGAAGGCGACCGTGCACCTGGAGAACGGCCGGGACCTGGTGATCAAGGCGCCGCGCAACAGCGCGCAGAACGTGTACGTGCAGGGGGTGAAGGTCGACGGCCACCCCTGGACGTCCACCTCGCTCCCCCACTCGCTGCTGGCCAAGGGCGGGGTGCTGGAGTTCTTCATGGGCTCCAAGCCCTCGACGTGGGGCACCGGCAAGAACGCGGCCCCGGTCTCCATCACCCAGGACGACAAGGTGCCCACGCCTCGCGCGGACGTGCTGAAGGGTGACGGCGCCCTGTTCGACAACACGTCGGAGACGAGCGACACGGTCACCTCGGTGGACCTGCCGGTCGGCGGCGCCGTGAAGCCCGTCCAGTACACGCTGACCTCGGCGGCCGACCACACGAAGGCACCGTCCGGCTGGACCCTGCAGGGCTCCACGGACGGCAAGGCCTGGCGGACCCTGGACCACCGCTCCGGCGAATCGTTCGGGTGGGACCGCCAGACCCGGGCCTTCACCGTCGCCGCACCGGGCTCGTACACCCGGTACCGCCTGGTCCTCGACGGCGAGGCGACGCTGGCGGAGGTGGAGCTGCTGGCCTGACGCCCCGCGGACGGCAGGAAGGGGCGGGTCCTCGCGGGCCCGCCCCTTCGCCGTGTGCGGGTCAGCCGGTGGCCAGGGTGAACACGTGCAGGTCGGTGTTGTGCGGCAGCCGGACGCTCCTGACGGTCTTGCCGGCCGGGGCCGTGAACGGCTTCGTGGCGAAGACGTACGTCGCCACCGGGTCCTTGTCGGCGCCGGCGACGTTGCGGTACGCGGTCTTGGCGACGACCTCGTTGCCGTACTGGACGGTGCCGCCTGCGCCGCCGACGGTCCAGTCGGTGAAGGAGAGGTCCACGGTGTCGGTCGTGCCGTCGGTGTAGGTGACGGTGGCGCTGGTCTGCTGGTTGCCGTTGACCGCGCTGCCGAGGAAGGACAACCGGCTTGCCGGGGCAGCGAGTTCGATCGTCTGTCCGGCCGCCGAGGCGTTGTCCGGGCGGGCGGCGGGCGAGCCCGGCCAGGTGAAGGTGAGGCCGTCGACCGTGCCCTGCCCGCCGGGGGTCAGGCCCGCCGCGGCGAGGGCCTGGCGGGAGTAGCTCCAGCCGCCGCCGTCGTAGTCGGCCTCGTCGTGTTCGCCCTCGTCGTCGGAGATGCCGGTGTTGTTGTAGGCGGCGAGGAGGGTGCCCGCGGCGGCCACGGTCAGGGAGACGGGCTGCTCGTAGGAGGTGTCGCCGGAGGTGACGGTGACCTTGGCGGCGTAGAAGCCCTGGGCGGCGTCCTCGGCCGCGGTGAGGGTGATCTCCCGCGAGCCGTCGGTCACCGTCCCCTCGGCGGGCGTGGCCGTGACCCCGGACGGGGTCTCCACCCGGAAGTGCACCTCGGGCCCGCTTCCGCCGCCGAGCGCCACCGCGCGGATGCCGATCTTCGTGCTGTCCCCGGGTGCCACCGTGGCGGCGGTGGGGCCGACGCCGATCTGGTACGGCTGCTCGCCCTGCCGGAAGGACGGCGGCGGGGAGGCCGCGCCCCAGCCGCGGTCCGGCGTGGTGGCGAGGGTGTAGTCGAGGCGGCCCCCGTCGCGCACGAAGGAGGCGGGCAGCCAGGGCCGGTCACCGGGCCGGCCGTCGACCTTCAGCGACTGCACGTACGGTGCGTCGGCCGCCGCCCCGCTCGCGTGGATGGAGATGTCGTTGCCGTGCGGGCGGTCGATCTCCACCCGCTCGAACAGCGGGGAGGCGAGGACGAGCTCGGCGCGCGAGGGCACCTGCGGGTACATGCCGAGCGCGGAGAAGACGTACCAGGACGACATCGCGCCGAGGTCGTCGTTGCCGGGGATGCCGCCGGGCTGGGTGGACCACAGCTGCCGCATCGCCGCGCGCACCGTTTCCTGCGTCCTGTACGGGGCGCCCGCATAGTCGTACAGGTAGGGAACGTTGATCGAGGGCTCGTTGTCCAGCTCGGACTTGGTGCCGCCCCCGCCGGTGAAGGCCCAGCCGCCGTCGGCCGTGTGGAAGAAGTCGTCCAGCCGGGCGAGGGCCGCCTCCCGGCCGCCCATCGCGGCGAAGAGCCCGGCGGGGTCGTGCTGGACCATCCAGGTGTACTGGGCGGCCGTACCCTCCACGAAGCCGTTGCCGGTGTCGGGGGTGAAGCCGGTGACCCAGCTGCCGTCGGCCTTGCGGTTGGCGATGTAGCCGCCGCTCGGATCGGCCGCGATGTCGAAGTTGTTCTGCCACCACTGGGCCCGGCGGGCGAAGGCGGCCGCCGTGTCCTTCTCCCCCGCCGCCGCGGCGAGCTGGGACAGGGAGAAGTCGGCGGTGGACATCTCCAGGGTCTCGGCGGCGCCGCCCCAGGCGTTGGAGACGCTGGGCATGTAGTGCAGCTTGAGGTACTTGTCGAGCGAGGGCCGCTGGCCCACCGACAGCACCGGCTTGCCGGCCGCCGACAGGTCCTGCCGCGTGGGTACGGTGGCCGCCTCGACCAGCGAGCGCAGGGCGCCCTTCAGGTCGAAGCCGGTGCCGCCGAAGGCTCGGATGCCGGCCAGGGCGGTCGGCGAGGGGTCGCCGTTCATGACGTGGGTGCCGCTCGCGCCGTGCAGCCAGCGGTCCCAGACGCCACCGTTCTGCCGGGCCAGCGTGTAGAGCGACTGGGCGATGTCGGAGCCGGTGCGCGGGTCGAGGAGGGTGAGCAGCTGCACCTGGTCGCGGTAGACGTCCCAGCCGGAGAAGGTCCCGTACTGGGCGCGGTGGCCGCGGGCCACCCGGTGCACCCGGCCGTCGCTGCCGCGGTATCTGCCGTCCGCGTCGCTGATGACGTTCGGGTGCAGCAGGGAGTGGTAGAGCGCCGTGTAGAAGGTGGTGCGCTCGGCATCGGTGCCGCCGCCGACCCGGACGGCCGCCAGCCGGTCGCGCCAGGCGCGCCGCGCCGCCTGCTCGACCGTGTCGAAGGAACGGCCCCGCGGGTTCTCCGCGGCGAGGTTGGCCGCGGCGCCCGCCCGGCTGACGTAGGAGATGCCGACCTCGACGTGCACCGGACCGGTACCGGGTGCGAACTCGACGTAGCCGCCCGCTCCCTTGCCCGCGACCGGCCGTCCGCCCTCGGCGAAGCCGCCGGTGCCGCCCGTCGCCTCGAGGGACCCGGGGTTCAGCTTGTCGTCCTGCCAGGTGCCGGCGGCCTTGAAGGCCCGGTCGAAGCGGGCGGTGAAGTACAGGGTGTAGTAGGAGCGCCGGCCCTCCGGGTCCAGGTAGCCGCAGAAGTTCCCGGAGGTGACGGAGCCGGAGACGCTCCGGGTCGCCGGGTCGATCGTGACCGTCGAGTCCTTCGATCCCACCTCGGAGTTGGCGGTGCGCACGAGCAGGGACGCCGGCTTGCCCTCCGGGTAGGTGAAGCGGGCCGAGCCGGTGCGGGCGGTCGCGGTGAGGTCGGCGGTGACGCCGGAGGCGAGGCCGACCCTGTAGTGGCCGGGCTCGGCCCTCTCGTCGGTGTGGGAGAAGTCGGAGGCGTAGACGGCGTCCTTGGTGTCGCTCGCGGGTGAGGAGGTGACCTCGCCCGCATAGGGGAAGAAGGGGATGTCGCCGCTGCCGCCCGCGCAGCCGGTGCCCGACATGTGGGTCAGGCTGAAGCCGCGGATGCGGGTGGCATCGTACTGGTAGCCGCCGGGCGCGGCGGTGCGGGTGGCGTCGCCTCTGGTGTTCTCCGGGCTCCAGGAGAGCATTCCGAACGGCAGGACGGCACCGGGGAAGACGTTGCCGCCGTTCTTGGTGCCGATCAGCGGATCGACGTACGGGGTCGGGTCCTTGACGAGGCCGGGGGAAGCGGCGCTCGCTGCGAGGGCGGGGGTGGCACTGCCGGTCGCGAGCAGCGCGGCCAGCAGCAGGGACAGGGGACGGAAACGCATGACGCGGCCCTTCCTCCAAACGGACGGGTCGCGCACCACAGGTCGCACAAGCCGCAGGGACAGTAACGTGCGCCACCCGTAGCACGGAAGACCTCGTACGCCCGGGCAGGCACGGGCCGGGATCACCCGGTCGAGCTACCCCAAACGGCTTGACATCGTTGTCGGTTGGCGCGGTAAAGTCATGTACAGACCATAAGACAACGTTGTCGCGCCCTCACGGACGAAACCCTCCCAGGGTTTCGCCGCCACAAGCCAGCACCACCCGGGCAGGTACCCAACCCCCCTCCCCTGCCCGGCTCGCGGACCCGGTGCGCACGGCCGCCGGGTCCGCCCAGAGCACTCTCACGACCTGCAGTCGGCGCATTCTGATGTCCATCTCATGGACCAGCCATAGCCACCCGGAAATGCCAGGTGCTAGAAATGTCGCATGCCGGATCTTTTCGGCCGATTCAGGAAGAACTGGCGCTCCATAGTCGGCAAGAGCCCGCGCAGCGTCGCCGGGCAGGTGTTCGTCCTGCAGGTGGCGCTGGTGGTGGTGCTCGTGGTCTGCAGCGTCATCGCGCTCGTCCTGCAATCGGAACGCGACACCACGACGGAGGCCAAGCGCCGGTCCATCGCCGTCGCGCAGACCTTCGCGCACTCTCCCGGCGTCCAGCAGGCGTTGCAGACCCCTGAGCCGTCCAAGGTGCTCCAGCCGCTCACCGAGGCGGGGCGCAAGGCCGCGGGCGTCGACTTCATCGTGGTCATGGACACGAAGGGCATCCGCTACACGCACCCCCTGCCGAGCAAGATCGGCCATCGGTTCGTGGGCACCATCGGTCCGTCGCTGGCCGGAAAGGTCTACACGGAGAGCGTCCACGGCCCGCTCGGCCACGAGGTGCAGGCGACCGTTCCGATCTACGACAACCACGGCAAGGTGATCGCCCTCGTCTCCGCCGGCCTGAAGGTCAAGAACGTGACCAACGAGGTGGACAAGCAGTTGCCGATCATCCTGGCCGCCGGAGCCGGAGCGTTCTTGGTGTCGACCGGCGGGACGGCGCTGGTGGGCAGGCGGCTGCGGCGCCAGACCCACAGCCTGGCCCCGGCCGAGATGACCCGTATGTACGAGCACCACGACACGGTGCTGCACTCGGTGCGGGAAGGCGTGCTCATCGTCGATGACGACGAGCAGCTGTTGCTGGCCAACGACGAGGCCCGGCGGCTGCTGGAGCTGCCCCTGGAGGCCGAGGGGCGGCCCGTGCGGGAGCTGTCGGTCCTCGACCCCGAGATGGTGGAGCTGCTGACCTCCGGGCGCGAGGCCACCGACGAGGTGCACTTCGCCGGCGGACGGCTGCTGGCGGTCAACCAGCGGCCCACGGACCGCGCGGGAGGCCCCCGGGGCACCGTGGTGACGCTGCGCGACTCCACCGAGCTGCAGGCGGTGTCCGGCAGGGCGGAGGTCACCCGTGAGCGGCTGGAGCTGCTGTACGACGCGGGACTGGGCGTCGGCACCACCCTCGACGCGGTCCGTACGGCCGACGAGCTGGCGCGGGTCGCCGTCCCCCGCTTCGCCGACTTCGTCACCGTGGACCTGGCCGACGCCGTGCTGCACGGCGAGGAGCCGGCTCCCACCGCGACGGACATGCGGCGCGTCGCCGTCGTCGGCATCCGGGACGACCACCCGCTCTACGAGAAGGGGCGGCTGATCGACTTCCTGCCCTCCACGCCCCAGGCCCGCGGCTACGGCGCCGGACGGTCCGAGCTGGTGACCAGCCTGGCGACCGCGACGGGCTGGCGCGCCCAGGATCCGAGGCGCGCCCAGCAGATCATCGACTTCGGCATCCACGCGCTCATCGCCGCGCCGATCAAGGCCAGCGGAGTCGTCCTGGGCATGGTCAACTTCTGGCGCTCCAAGCGGGACGCCTTCGACGAGGAGGAGCTGTCGCTGGCGGAGGAGCTGGTGGCCCGGGCCGCGGTCAGCATCGACAACGCCCGCCGGTACACCCGCGAGCACGCTCTGGCGGTCACCCTGCAGCGCAGCCTGCTACCGCGGGCGCTGCCCGAGCAGAGCGCGCTCGAGGTCGGCTACCGCTATCTGCCCGCGCACTCGGGGGTGAGCGGGGACTGGTTCGACGTGATCCCGCTGCCGGGCAGCCGGGTGGCGCTGGCCGTCGGCGACGTGGTCGGGCACGGCCTGCACGCCGCCGCGACGATGGGCCGGCTGCGCACCGCGGTGCACAACTTCTCCACGCTCGACCTGCCGCCCGACGAGCTGCTCGGCCATTTGGACGACCTGGTCGGCCGCATCGACCAGGACGAGGCCTCCGCGGAGATCGCGGGCGCCACCTGCCTGTACGCGATCTACGATCCGGTGACGCGCCGCTGTGTCATGGCGCGTGCCGGGCACCTGGCACCCGTGCTGGTCCACCCCGACGGCAGGGCCACCTTCCCCGACGTGCCGGCCGGGCCGCCGCTGGGCATCGGCGGCATGCCGTTCAGGACGGCGGAGCTGGAGATTCCCGAGGGAAGCCAGCTCGTCCTGTACACCGACGGCCTCATCGAGGACCGCAGGCGTGACCTGGACGTGGGCATGGAGCTGCTGCGCCGGGCGCTGGAGGGGCATCCCGACCGGCTGCCGGAGGAGAGCTGCCAGGCGGTGCTGGACGAGCTGCTGCCCGGGCGTCCCAAGGACGACGTCGCGCTGCTCATCGCGCGCACCCGGGCGCTGCCGCCGGAGAACGTCGCCGACTGGGACGTGCCGCACGACCCGGCCGCCGTGTCGGGGATGCGCGGCGCCGTGTCCGAGAAGCTGGAGGAGTGGGGCCTGGCCGAGCTGGGCTTCGGTATGGAACTCGTCCTGAGCGAGCTGATCACCAACGCCATCCGCTACGGCTCCGAGCCGATCCATGTGCGGCTGATCCGGGACCGCACCCTGATCTGCGAGGTGTCCGACGGCAGCAGCACCTCGCCGCATCTGCGGTACGCCGCGACGATGGACGAGGGCGGCCGGGGTCTGTTCCTGGTCTCGCAGATGACCGAGCGCTGGGGCACCCGGTACACGCCGCAGGGCAAGGTGATCTGGGCGGAGGTGGCGCTGCCGAACCTCGCGCGGCTCACCGCGGAGTGAAGTGTGCCGGGCGGAGCTGCCGGACCTCGCGGGTCCCGGGCCGCAGCGGGGTGTGCCGGGCTTCGGCGGGGTGTGCCGGGCTTCGGCGGGCGAGGCCTCGGCCCGGTCGCTCGGCAGTCCGAGGGCGGCGCCGGCCTGCCGGGCCTCGCCGCCGGACCACCCCGGGGACGGCGAAGGGCCGCACCCCCGTCACCGGGGATGCGGCCCTGTACGCCCTGCCCTGCCGTCTGCCTGCGCCGGCGGACCGGGCCTGCCGCCTACTTGCGGATCAGGTTGCGCAGCACGTACTGCATGATGCCGCCGTTGCGGTAGTAGTCGGCCTCACCGGGGGTGTCGATGCGGACGACCGCGTCGAACTCGACGCCCGTGTCGGTGGTGACCTTGACCGTGCGCGGCGTGGTGCCGTCGTTCAGCTCGGTCACGCCGGAGATGGAGAAGGTCTCCTCGCCGGTCAGGCCGAGGGACTCGGCGTTCTGGCCCTCGGGGAACTGCAGCGGCAGGACGCCCATGCCGATGAGGTTCGAGCGGTGGATGCGCTCGTACGACTCGGCGACGACGGCCTTGACGCCGAGGAGCGCGGTGCCCTTGGCGGCCCAGTCGCGGGACGAGCCGGAGCCGTACTCCTTGCCGGCCAGGACGACCAGCGGGATGCCCTGCTCGATGTAGTTGCGCGAGGCGTCGTAGATGAACGACACCGGCGCGTCCGCCTGGGTGAAGTCGCGGGTGTAGCCGCCCTCGGTGCCCGGCGCGATCTGGTTGCGCAGGCGGATGTTGGCGAACGTACCGCGGATCATGACCTCGTGGTTGCCCCGGCGGGAGCCGTAGCTGTTGAAGTCACGACGCTCCACACCGTGCTCGGTGAGGTACTTGCCGGCCGGGGTGTCGGCCTTGATGGCGCCGGCCGGGGAGATGTGGTCGGTGGTGACCGAGTCGCCCAGCTTGGCGAGCACGCGGGCACCGGCGATGTCGGAGACCGGGGTGGTCTCCATCGTCATGCCCTCGAAGTACGGGGGCTTGCGCACGTAGGTGGACTGCGGGTCCCACTCGAAGGTGTTGCCGGTCGGGATCGGCAGGGACTGCCACTGGGCGTCGCCCGCGAAGACGTCCTGGTAGGACTTGTTGAACATGTCCTCGCCGATGGCGTTGGCCACGACGTCGTTGACCTCGGCCTCGGTCGGCCAGATGTCGGTCAGGTAGACCGGCTTGCCGTCCTGGTCGGTGCCGAGGGCGTCCTTGGTGATGTCCACCTTCATGGAGCCCGCGAGGGCGTACGCGACGACCAGCGGCGGGGAGGCCAGGTAGTTCATCTTGACGTCGGGGTTGATCCGGCCCTCGAAGTTCCGGTTGCCGGACAGGACCGAGGTGACCGCGAGGTCGTGGTCGTTGACGGCCTTGGAGACCTCCTCCGGCAGCGGGCCGGAGTTGCCGATGCAGGTGGTGCAGCCGTAGCCGACCAGGTTGAAGCCGACCTTGTCGAGGTACGGGGTCAGGCCCGCCTTGTCGAAGTAGTCGGTGACGACCTTGGAGCCCGGGGCGAGGGTGGTCTTGACCCACGGCTTGCGGGTCAGGCCCTTCTCGACCGCCTTCTTGGCCACCAGGGCGGCGGCGACCATGACGTACGGGTTCGAGGTGTTGGTGCAGGAGGTGATGGCCGCGACCGTCACCGCACCGTGGTCGAGGGTGTAGGTCGTGCCGTCGGGGGCGGTGACCGGGACCGGGTTGGACGGGGCACCGTTGGGGTGGACGGCCGGGGCGTCGGAGGCCGGGAAGGACTCCTTGCCCGCCTCGTCGGCGGTGTCGACGTAGTTGCGGACGTCGAGTGCGAACTGCTGGGCGGCGTTCGCGAGGACGATGCGGTCCTGCGGGCGCTTCGGGCCGGCGATCGACGGGACGACCGTGGAGAGGTCCAGCTCGAGCTTCTCGGAGAAGTCGGGCTCGGCCGTCGGGTCGAGCCACAGACCCTGCTCCTTGGCGTACGACTCGACGAGCGCGACCTGCTGGTCGCTGCGGCCGGTCAGACGCAGGTACTTCAGGGTCTCGCCGTCGATCGGGAAGATCGCAGCGGTGGAGCCGAACTCCGGCGACATGTTGCCGATGGTGGCGCGGTTGGCGAGCGAGGTGGCGGCGACGCCCTCGCCGTAGAACTCGACGAACTTGCCGACCACACCGTGCTTGCGGAGCATCTCGGTGATGGTGAGCACGAGGTCGGTGGCGGTGGTGCCGGGCTTGAGCTCACCGGTCAGCTTGAAGCCGACGACGCGCGGGATGAGCATGGAGACCGGCTGGCCGAGCATGGCGGCCTCGGCCTCGATGCCACCGACGCCCCAGCCCAGCACACCGAGGCCGTTGACCATGGTGGTGTGCGAGTCGGTGCCGACGAGGGTGTCGGGGTAGGCCTGGCCGCCCCGGACCATGATCGTACGCGCCAGGTGCTCGATGTTCACCTGGTGGACGATGCCGGTGCCCGGCGGGACGACCTTGAACTCGTCGAAGGCGGTCTGGCCCCAGCGCAGGAACTGGTAGCGCTCCTTGTTGCGGCCGTACTCCAGCTCGACGTTCTGCTTGAAGGCGTCGTTGGTGCCGAACTTGTCGGCGATGACGGAGTGGTCGATGACCAGCTCGGCCGGCGCCAGCGGGTTGATCTTCGCCGGGTCGCCGCCCAGCTCCTTCACGGCCTCACGCATGGTCGCGAGGTCCACGACGCAGGGCACGCCGGTGAAGTCCTGCATGATCACGCGGGCCGGCGTGAACTGGATCTCCTGCGACGGCTGGGCCTGCGAGTCCCAGTTGCCGAGGGCGCGGATGTGGTCGGCGGTGATGTTCGCGCCGTCCTCCGTGCGGAGCAGGTTCTCCAGCAGGACCTTCAGGCTGTAGGGAAGGCGCGCGGAGCCCTCGACCTTGTCCAGCCGGAAGATCTCGTACGACTCGTCGCCCACCTGCAGCGTGCTGCGGGCGTCGAAGCTGTTCGCCGACACGACAGTCTCCTTCATTGATGTGCGCGTACCACCGCAATCCTGCCGCCATGCCGGTCTGGCCGATCCGCTAAGGTAAGGCTAAGTTAGGTAACCCTTACTCGGGTGGCGGTTGCGGTGCGCCTCGGTAGATATCTCGATGTCGAGATAACTCTAGTACATGGGGGCTGGCTGGTCATGTCCGGCCGGGCCCGGTCCTGCCGTTTTCAGGTGGCGTCGGCCACAGAGGGGCGGGCGACACCGGCCACACGCGGCGCCGGCCGCACTGCGATGGGCGAAGATCGCCGCATGCCTCTCGACACCGCACTGACGGGCCGCTGGGACAGCTCCCCCTTCGACCATGGCGTGATGGAAGCCTCGGAGCTGGAGTTCCTGGACGACGGACACGGCACCGGCACGGTGTCCAACGCCCTGGGGGACGACGTCGCACGATTCTCGTGGCACTGCCCGGAGCCGGGGATGCTCGAGGTCCACGACGAGTACGGCAGCGTCGAGCGGGTCCGTTACTCCGTCACCCCCGCCGTACCGGCGTACACGACGGACCCCATACCGGCGGTCACGTTCGAGCCGCCCCTGTTCTTCGCCCGGGAGTACGCGAGGGTTTCTTCCTTTTCCGATCGATAGGTTGAGAAACCGGGATGGCAGGCCGATATCGGACCAACCATCCCCAACTCCGGCACTTCCTGCAAACGCACCGGCCGCTGACACGCCATCACCCGAATGGACCCCCCAACAGGCGCCATCTCATATCTGAGATAACCTCGGCCTCATGTCAGACGACTACCTCGTACGCATCGGCAAGCTCATCCGTGACGCCCGGCAACACCGAGGCTGGACTCAGACCCAGCTCGCGGAGGCTCTCGGCACCAGCCAGAGCGCGGTCAACCGCATCGAGCGCGGGAACCAGAACATCAGCCTTGAGATGATCGCCCGAATCGGTGAAGCCCTGGACAGCGAGATCGTGTCGCTGGGCTATGCGGGTCCGATGCATCTGCGCGTGGTCGGCGGCCGCCGGCTGTCCGGCGCCATCGACGTGAAGACCAGCAAGAACGCGTGCGTGGCCCTGCTGTGCGCCTCGCTGCTGAACAAGGGGCGCACGGTGCTGCGCCGGGTGGCCCGGATCGAGGAGGTGTACCGCCTTCTGGAGGTGCTCAACTCCATCGGTGTGCGCAGCCGCTGGATCAACGACGGTGTCGACCTGGAACTGGTCCCGCCCGCAGAGCTGGAGATGGCCGCCATCGACGCGGAGGCGGCCGTCCGCACCCGCTCGATCATCATGTTCCTCGGTCCGCTGCTGCACCGCATGGACCACTTCAAGCTGCCGTACGCCGGCGGCTGCGACCTCGGCACGCGGACCATCGAGCCGCACATGATCGCGCTGCGCCGCTTCGGTCTGGACATCGCGGCGACCGAGGGCCAGTACCACGCACAGGTCGACCGCACGGTCCGCCCCGACCGGCCGATCGTGCTGACCGAGCGCGGGGACACGGTGACCGAGAACGCGCTGCTGGCCGCGGCCCGGCACGACGGCGTGACGGTCATCCGCAACGCCTCGTCCAACTACATGGTCCAGGACCTCTGCTTCTTCCTGGAGACGCTCGGCGTCAAGGTCGAGGGCATCGGCACCACCACGCTGACCGTGCACGGTGTGCCCAACATCGACGTGGACGTCGACTACTCCCCCTCCGAGGACCCGGTCGAGGCGATGAGCCTGCTGGCCGCCGCCGTGGTGACCGAGTCGGAGCTGACGGTGCGCCGGGTGCCGATCGAGTTCCTGGAGATCGAGCTGGCGGTCCTGGAGGAGATGGGCCTCGACCACGACCGCAGCCCCGAGTACTTCGCGGACAACGGCCGCACCCGGCTGGTGGACCTGACGGTCCGGCCCTCCAAGCTGGAGGCGCCGATCGACAAGATCCACCCCATGCCGTTCCCCGGTCTGAACATCGACAACGTCCCGTTCTTCGCGGCCATCGCGGCAGTCGCGCAGGGCAAGACGCTGATCCACGACTGGGTCTACGACAACCGCGCGATCTACCTGACGGACCTCAACCGCCTCGGCGGGCGCCTGCAGTTGCTGGACCCGCACCGGGTGCTGGTGGAGGGCCCGACCCGCTGGCGCGCCGCCGAGATGATGTGCCCGCCGGCACTGCGCCCCGCGGTGGTCGTCCTGCTGGCGATGATGGCGGCCGAGGGCACCTCGGTGCTGCGCAACGTGTACGTCATCAACCGGGGTTACGAGGACCTCGCCGAGCGCCTGAACTCGATCGGGGCGCAGATCGAGATCTTCCGGGACATCTAAGGACATTCCACACCGATGCCGCCGTGCCCTTCACGGCCCGTAGCCGACGGGCCGCACGAGGGCGCGGCGGCATCGGCGTGTCCGCTCCCGGTCATTCCGCGGATCACGGTCATGCCGCTTCCGCCCCTGGAAAAATACCCGGTAGGGTATGTCTCGCGGCGGCTCGCACGAGGGCGTCACCGTCCTCGTCGCATCCGTCGACCTCTCGATCCGCCATGCCGTCCGCGGTCGACCGGACGTCGGCAGCGGTCGGCGCCGACGCGAAAGGCCCGGCCATGACCGGCAGCGCAGCACAGCGCCACAGAGTGGACATACTTCGGCAGCCGTCCGCGAGCGACAACGGGCCGCGGTCGTGAGCGCCTTATCGTCATCGGCCGCGTCGGCGCTGCTGGAGCGCATACGCCGAGGGATCATCGGCGACGACGAGGTGCTGGACGGCCCGTACGGACCGAAGCGGATCGTCTACGCCGACTACACCGCCTCCGGCCGCTCGCTCGACTTCATCGAGGACTTCATCCGCGAGCAGGTGCTGCCGGGTTACGGCAACACCCACACCGAGAGCTCCCGTACCGGCCTGCAGACGACCCGGTTGCGCGAGGACGCGCGCCTCGTCGTCCGGGACGCGGTCGGCGGCACCGAGGAGGACGTCGTCATCTTCTGCGGCTCGGGAGCCACCGCCGCGGTCAACAAGCTGGTCGGCATCCTGGAACTGCGCCGCCCGGACCAGCCGCCGCCGCCCGAGCGGCCCGTGGTGTTCGTGGGCCCCTACGAGCACCACTCCAACGAACTGCCCTGGCGCGAGTCCGTCGCCGACGTCGTGGTGATCGACGAGGACGCCGACGGTCACATCGACCTGGAGGCGCTGGAGGCGGGTCTGCGCCGGTACGCCGACCGCCCGCTGCGCATCGGGAGCTTCTCGGCCGCCTCCAACGTCACCGGGATCCTGACCGACACCGACCGCGTCACGCGCCTGCTGCACGCGCACGGTGCCCTGTCGTTCTGGGACTACGCGGCCGCCGCTCCCTACGTTCCGATCCGGGTCGCGGCGAGCGCGCCGGGCGCGGACGACCACAAGGACGCGGTCTTCCTGTCCCCGCACAAGTTCGTCGGCGGCCCGCAGACCCCGGGCGTCCTCGTCGTGCGCCGGGATCTGATCCGCAACCGCGTGCCCACCGTCCCGGGCGGCGGCACGGTCACCTTCGTCGACCCCCTCGCCCATCACTACCTCGACGACCCGGTCGCCCGCGAGGAGGGCGGCACCCCGGCGATCGTCGAATCCGTCCGGGCCGGGCTGGTCTTCGCCCTCAAGCAGGCCGTCGGCGCCGACACCATCCAGGCCTCCGAGGAACGCCATGTGCGCCATGCGCTGACACGCTGGGCCGCCAACCCCCGTATGGAGATCCTCGGCAACCGGCACGCCCGCCGGCTGTCCATCGTCTCCTTCCGCATCCGCCACGACGGCGGCACCCATCTGCACCACAACTACGTCGTCGCCCTGCTCAACGACCTGTTCGGCATTCAGGCCCGCGGCGGCTGCTCCTGCGCGGGACCGTACGGCCACCGCCTGCTGGCGATCGACACCGCCACCTCGCACGCCCTGCTCGACGAGGTCGCGCGCGGCTGCGACGGCATCAAACTCGGCTGGATCCGCGTCAACTTCAACTACTTCATCAGCGACACCGTGCGCGACTATCTGGTCGACGCCGTCGACCTGATCGCCGCGCACGGCCACCGGCTCCTGTCCGACTACCGTTTCGACCCGAGCACGGGGCAGTGGCACCACCACGCCGCTGCCGCCGCTCCCCTGCTGCGGCTGACCGAGGTGCGGTTCACCGACGACGGACGGCTCACTGCCCCGGCCTCCCCTCGCCGCCGGCTGGGCGAGGACGCGCTGGCGGGTCAGCTCGAACGGGCCCGCGAGCTGCTCGGCTCCCGTTCCGGACGGCTCGACGAGGGCCCGACCGGGCTGTCCGCCGACTTCGAGCGCATGCGCTGGTTCCCGCTGCCTCCCGTCTGCGTGGAACAGGCCCGGCGGACCCCGCTCGGCACGGGCTGACACATATACCCCACCGGGTATCTGTGGTCGGTGCGGGCGCGGGGCGCCGTCCCGGCCGTCGGAGCGCCCGTGCGATCCACACGGGCGCTCTCGCGGCGCGCGGCCTGGCGGCGCGGCGGTCCGGCGGTCCGGCGGCTTGGTCGCCCAGTGGCTCGGCGGCTCGGCGGCTCGGCCGTCCGGCGGCTTGGTCGCCAGCGGCTCGGCGGCTCGGCCGTCCGGCGGCTTGGTCGCCGGCGGCTCGGCGGCTTGATGGCGCGGTGGCTCAGCGACTGCGCAGTGTGGTGAAGACGGCGTCGAGATCGGCCGCGCGCGGACGGTTGTGCGGCAGCTTGCCGAGCACGACCGCCATGCCGCAGGTGTCGGTGAGCGCGGAGAAGACCAGGCCGCCCGCGATGCCCGCCGACAGGAGCTGGAAGGCCGGGTGCACGAGCAGCCCGAGGGCGATCCCGACGAGCACCAGCGCCCCCGCGGTGAATCGGACCTGCCGCTCCATGCTCCACCCGGCCCGGGTGTCGCAGGCCGCGGGCTGCTCCAGGTCGTGGCCCGCCGCGGCCCACGCGCCGGTGCCGCCGGCCAGGGTGGCGGTGCGGACGCCCTGCTCGGCCAGCAGTCTGCCGGCGTTCTCGGAACGGGCTCCGGAGGCGCACACGAACAGGACGTCGCCGCGCCCGGCGGCGTGCCGCAGCTCGGGCAGGGCGTGCCGGATCCGGTCCAGGGGGATGTTGAGGGCACCCGGCAGATGGCCGGATGCGAACTCGCCGGGGGTGCGCACGTCGATGACCGTCAGCTCGGTGAGCCGGGTGTGCACCTGGTCGGTGTGGAGGGTGACGGGGGCATGGGGAGAGGTCATGGCAGTGTGATCCTTGAAGGTCGACGCCGTCCCGAACCGGGACGTACAGTACCCCTAGGGGTATGGCCGAGGAGCGATGGTGGAACTGGAACTCGCGGGTGCGGAGCTGAAGTCCGTCCTGAACCGTCTGCGCCGCGCGCAGGGCCAGATTTCCGGTGTGATCCGGATGATCGAGGAAGGCCGCGACTGCGAGGACGTGATCATGCAGCTCGCCGCCGCGTCGCGGGCGCTCGACCGCGCCGGTTTCGCGCTCATCGCCACCGGTCTGCAGCGGTGCATCACCGACATGGAGTCCGGCCGCAAGAACGGCGAGGATCCCGAGCAGATGCGGGCCCGTCTGGAGAAGCTCTTCCTGTCGCTGGCGTGAGCTCGCCGGCGTGAGACTCGCGCGGGGCGGCGGACGGCGGTGCACCCGACCACCGCGCATCCGAGCACCACCCGTCCGACCACTGCGCATCAGACCACCGCGTCGATCATCATGAACACGGCCACGCCCAGGAGCACCAGGGCGAAGGTGCGCTGGAGCGCGCCCCCTGACACCTTCGCGGCCAGACGCCTGCCGTCCCAGGCGCCGAGGATCGCCGCCCCGGCGAAGGGCGCGATACGGGCCCAGTCCAGGCCGTCGGCCGTACCCGCCCGCATCACCAGCGCGGCCAGCGAGTTGACGGTGATCACCAGGAGGCTGGTGCCCACCGCGTCGCGCATCCGCATGCCGAGCACGCTCACCAGCGCGGGCACGGCGAGGAAGCCGCCGCCCACGCCGAGGACACCGGTGACCGATCCGAGCCCCGCACCGGCGGCCGCCGCGCGGCCCGGCCGCACCGGTACGACGGTGTCCGTGGCGGGACGGGGCCGCAGCATCCGCACCGCGGCCGTCCCTGCCAGCAGGGCGAAGGCCGCCGTCAGGGCGGCCGCGGGCAGGCGCCCGGCGAGCGCGCCGCCCAGCATCGCGGGCACGGTCCCCGCCGCCGCGAACAACAGCCCGGTCCGCCACCGGACGTGACCGTCCCGGGCGTGCGCGGACAGCGCGGTGGCCGAGGTGACACCGACGACGACCAGGCTGGCGGTGGTGGCCGCGACCGGCGTGAAGCCGAGCAGATAGATCAGGGCCGGGACGGCCAGGACACTGCCACCACCCCCGAGCGCGCCGAGCGCCAGGCCTATGACGGCCCCGGCGACCAGGGCGCACAGCACAGCGCTCACGCGACGGTCCCGTTCCCGCCCCGCGCGTCCACGACGGGCAGTCCCGCCTCGGCCCAGTCCCGCATGCCGCCGATGACGTCCACGACGTCCGCTCCGCGCCCGGCCAGCAGCTCGGCCGCCTGCCGGGAGCGGTTGCCCGAGCGGCAGATGACGACCAGCGGCCGCGCCTGCGCGGGCGCGGGCAGCGCGGCTCCGTCGGTGAGCGCGGACAGCGGCGCGAACACCGCCCCCGGCGCATGCCCCGCCTCCCACTCGGCAAGCTCGCGGACGTCCAGCAGCGCGGCGTCCCCGCCGCCCTCGGCGGCGGTCCCCTCGCCACGGCCCGCCGCGGCGGTCCCGCACCCACTGCCCTGCGCGGCAGCCCCGCGGCCGGTGCCTTCCGCGGTGGTCCCCTGGCCGGTGTCCTCCGCGGCGCTCCCGTAACCGGTACTCTCCGCGGCAGTCCCGGAGCCGGTGCCCCCCGCAGCGCTCCCGTGGCCGGTGCGGGCGGCGGCCTCCTGGACGGTCACCCGGCCCGGGGCGGTCGGGTCTCGTCGGAAGATGCTCATCGTGGCGGTGTGCTCCTGTCTCCCTGGTCGGTACGGAGGGTGGTCCCGGACGTCTGTGTCATCCGGTGCGGTCAGCCCGTGCCGACCGATAGCCCGGCGTCCTCGGCCGCGCCGAAGGCGTCGTCCACGGCGACGACGTCGCGGCCGGCCGCGTCCAGCAGGGAGGCGGCGATGGCGGCGCGCATGCCGCCCGCGCAGTGCACCCACACCCGTCCGTCGGGTATCTCGCCGAGGCGGCGGTACAGGGTGTGGACCGGTATGTGGACCGAGCCCTCGATGAACCCGCCCGCGCGCTCGGACGTGCGCCGCACGTCGAGGACGACGACGCCCTGTGCCGGGTACTGGCCGGCGAGGTCGGCGAAGGTGGCCCGGGGGAAGGAGGCAGGGATCTCGTTCCGGCGGATCCAGCCGCGGGGGTCCCCGGTGGCCGCGGCGGCCGGGCGGTCGATGCCCACGCGGACCAGCTCGCGCTGGGCAGCGGCGAGCTGCTCGGCGGACTCCGCGAGCAGCGTGACCGGCTTGCCCCACGGGATCAGCCAGGCCAGATAGGTGGCCAGCTGGCCCTCGGCCTCGAAGTTGAACGAGCCGGAGACGTGCCCGGCGGCGAACGCGACCCGGTTGCGCAGGTCCACCACCCACTCCCCCGCGGCCAGCCGGGCAGCTATCTCGTCCGCGTCGGCCACGGCGGGCGCCGTCAGGTCGACCGGCGCGGGTCCGGCGGCGTTGGCCGGGCCCATGTGTGCGTAGTACGCCGGTACGTCGTCCAGACCGGCCAGCACGTCGGCGACGAAGGTGTCCACGTCCCGGGTGAGTGCCTCGTTGGACGCCTTCTCCTTGCCGATCGTGGTGGCCTGCCCCTGTGCCGGGGAGGACGAGCAGAAGCTGCCGAAGCCGTGCGTGGGCAGCACCGCCGTGTCGTCGGGCAGCTGGGCGGCCAGCCGGTGCACGGAGGCGTGCTGCGCACGGGCGAGGGGCTCGGTCAGGCGCGGTTCCACGAGGTCGGGACGGCCGACGGTGCCCATCAGCAGGGAGCCGCCGGTGAACACCGAGACCGCCGCGCCCTCCTCCTCCAGCACATAGGCGGTGTGGTGGGGCGTGTGCCCGGGCGTCGCCACCGCGCGCAGGGTGAGCCCGTCGGCGGCGTCTATCACCGTGCGGTCGCCGTCTTCGACCGGTGTGCGCTCGAAGGAGACACGGGCCCCTGCGGGAACGAGATAGGCGGCGCCGGTGACCCGGGCCAGCTCCAGGCCGCCGGTGACGTAGTCGTTGTGCAGGTGCGTCTCGACGACGTGCGAGATCCGCACCCCGCGCCGCGCCGCCGCCGCGATCACCCGGTCGATGTCGCGCGGTGGGTCGACCGCCACCGCCGTCCGCCCGCCGCCCGCCAGATAGCTGCGGTTGCCGAGCCCCGACACCTCGATCGTGTCGACGAAGAACACAGGGTGACTCCCTTCCGTCGAAGAATTACCCCAGGGGGTATGTTCTCGACGGTAACATGAGTACCCCCGGGGGTATTTTTGAAAACGGAGAAAGCCCCGGGGATCCCGGGGCTTTCCGGCTGCGGCTGCGGCTGCGGCTGCGGCTGCGAAGGGTCGCAGGAATTCTCGACGGCGTGGTCACACGGTGGCAGGGGCGCGGTCGCGGGTAGCCCAGGGAATCCAGACCCCGGCCAGCGTGACGACGAGGGCCGAGGCCGCGACCGTGGCCATGCCCAGGGTGAGACCGCCTGCGCCCGCGACGAAGCCGATCAGGGCGGGGCCGGCCAGCAGTCCCGTCGTGCCCGTCGCGGCGACCAGGGCGAGCGCGTCCGAGCCGCGTTCGGCGGCGGCGACGTACACGCACGGGGTGATGGCGGCCGCTCCGAGACCGACGCAGGCGAAGCCGAGCAGGGTGGGCACCACTGCGCCGGCCGACAGGGCGAGGGCCAGGCCGGTCCCGGCCACGGCGCTGCCGGTGCGCACCACGCGCCCGTCGCCCCAGCGGCTGCGCCAGCGGTCCGCGCGCAGCCGGGCCAGCAGCATCATGACCGAGACGACCGCGATGCCCATCGGCGCCACCGTCGCGGAAGCCTTGACGACGTCCTTCATGTAGAGCGTCGACCAGTCGTTCATGGCGCCCTCGGTGATGGTGCCGAACGCCATGGCGCAGCCCATCAGCAGCGTCGCCCCGGACGGTACGGTCGGCCGGGTCCGCTTCTTCGGGGTGTCCGGGTCCGCGGGTCCCGGTTCCAGGTGCCTCAGCAGGCCCGGGCGCGCGTACCCGAGCAGGAGCAGCAACAGGGCCGCCGCCACCGCGAAGTGGGCCGGGACGGACGCGGTGACGGCGGTGACGCCGGAGGCCAGGAGGGCGGCGGCGAGCAGGCCCGCGCTGAACGTCGCGTGCAGCTGGGACATGGCGGTGCGGCCGTACGCCGTCTCCAGGGCGGCGCCCTGGGCGTTCATCGCGACGTTCAGGCAGCCCACGGCGACGCCGTCACCGCCGATGACCAGCAGGGCGAGCGGGTAGTTCGGGACGACCGACAGGGCCGCCAGCAGCGCCACGAGGCACAGGGCGGAGAGGAGGGACAGGCGCCGGGAGCCGAGCCTGCGCATCAGGAGGGCGACGAGCGGGAAGGACGCCGCCGCGCCCGCGCCGCAGGCCATCAGCAGCAGACCCAGTTCGCCGGCGCCGAGGTCGAGCCTGGCCTTCAGCGCGGGCAGCCGGGCCGCCCAGGTGGCGTACTGGAAGCCGAGGAAGCAGAACAGCGCCGCGATCGCCCACTTGGCGCGGCGGAAACCGGAGTGTTCCATCAGCTCGCCTCCCGGTGTGCGGCCACCCGCGCAGACATGTAGACCGCGTCGCTGCCGTAACCGGACGGCAGCCGGGCCTCGCGGTGGGCCCGGTAGCCGTTGGCCCGCCAGAACGGCTCCCTGCCGCCGACCGCGATCAGCGACATCGTCTCGAAGCCGCGTGCGCCGGCCGCGTCCGTCAGGTGGCGGACGAGTCTGCCGCCCAGTCCCCTGCGCCGCAGGGGCGCGCTGATGACGAGGTCGTGCAGATGGAGGTTGGGCGAGTGGTGGGCGACCCGCTCCGGCCGGGTCAGGTCCGGGTAGCGGAACATCGGGTACGGCAGGGCGAGGACGTATCCCACGATCCGGCCGTCGCGGTCCAGGACGAAGCAGGTGCCGGCCGAGGCCCGCGAGCGCAGCGCGGCCTCGCCCTCGGTCAGGGCGGTGTCCGCGTACGCCCCGGCCTCCAGGGCGGCGACCTCGGGCCAGTCGGCCTCGGTGATGCCCCGTATGAGGTCTCTCATGTCAGTGCTGTCCTTCCGGGCCGCGTGTGCTCACGCACGGCAGCGGGCCGATGCCGTTGAAGCCCTGGGTCGTGTAGCTGGTGGCGTAGGCGCCGGCGGACAGGATCCAGACCGGGTCGCCGGAGGCGAGGGCACCGGGGACACGCACCGGGTGCCGGCCGCCGCCGTAGGCGTCGTCGCTGTCGCAGGTCGGGCCCGCGACGACGGCGGGGACGGACTCCCCCTCGTCCTCGCCCGCGTGGGCGGGGAAGACCAGCCGGTGTCTCACCTGGTCCATCTCGTACAGGCCGTTGAACTTGCCCACGCTCAGGTACAGCCAGCGGGCGAGCGTCCCGTCCGGCTGGGCCCGTTCGGTCAGCCGGTACACGTGGGCGCGGACCGCGCCGTGGTCGGCGACCAGGTGGCGGCCCGGTTCCATGAGGAAGCCGAGCGGGGCGGTGGTCAGACCGCTCAGGCGCTCCATGCCCTCGCGGATCACGGTGAGGATCTTGTCCAGGGGCGGGTCGAGGGGGTTGCCGTGCCGGTCGAGGTAGCCGAGCGCGGGCAGGCCGCCGCCGAGGTTCACGTGGTCGGGCACGATCCCCAGCCCGTCCAGGGTCACCAGCACCTCGGCGATCGAGTCGAGGGCCCGCTGCCAGGCCTCACCGGTCATCTGCTGCGAGCCGACGTGCACCGACAGGCCCGCCGGGACGAGACCGCAGGCGCGTGCCGTCGTGAGGATGCGGACGGCGTCCTCGGCCGAGCAGCCGAACTTGCGGTTCAAACCCCACAGGGCGCCGTCCCCGCTGGTGGCGAGACGGCAGAACACCCGGGCGCCGGGGGCGTGTTCGGCGATCGCGGTCACGTCCTGCACGCTGTCGGTGGCGAAGGTGCGGACACCGAGGCGGTGGGCCTCGGCGATGTCGGCGTCGGACTTGACGGTGTTCCCGTAGTGGATGCGGTCCGCGGGCGCGCCGGTGCGCAGGGCCCGGCGGACCTCGGCGGGGCTCGCCGCGTCGAAACCGGCGCCCCGGTCGGCCAGGCACCGCAGCACCTCGTCCACGGGGCAGGCCTTCAGGGCGAAGCGGACCTGGATGTCGGGCAGCTCGGTCAGCAGGGTGTCGTATTGGTGCTCGATGCCGGTGAGGTCGTAGACGATGCGGTCGGTATCGGCTGCGGTGAGGGATTCGCTGAGCGCGCCTGTGGCACTGCCACGAAATGCCGTAGCGCGGGAGCGGGTTCGCTGTGGCTTGTCGCGCAGTTCCCCGCGCCCCTTCAGGGCGCTCATCGCCGGGCCGCTTCGACGAGTGCGGGCCAGGCTTCCGTCAGATCGGCGAAATCCTCGATGTCCTGGCGGGCCTCGGCCAGCAACCGCTCGCGCCTGCCGAGGAGTTGCTCGGCGAACTGCGCGTAGCGGCCGCCCAGCTTGCGGTAGGCGGTGTCGACCCGGTCCAGGCGCCACACGTTCTCGGCGGGGTCCTGCCAGGTGCTGTCGCGCAGGAACGCGACGATCCGGTCCGCCCGTACGTGCTGGCGGTCGTCCAGGAGCCGGGCGCCCTCGGCCGCCATCCGGTCGTAGACGTGGTGGAAGTACAGCATCGACAGCAGGAACTTCACGAAGCGGGTCTGGTAGGCCAGGAAGCCCGCGTCGGTGCGGCGTTCGGGGGTGTAGAAGTTCTCGATGTGCCGGTTGTGCAGGATGCCGGGGAGCGTGGCGTCGTGGACCAGGTGGATGAGGAAGTAGTCGCTGCCGATGGTGTCGGTCGCCGGGGGCAGCGGGATCCGCTCGTACACGTCGTGGTGGAAGGCGATGTTGCACATGTCGACCCGCATCGGGTCCACGAGGGCCAGGGTGGAGTGGTCGCCGGTGAAGGGGGCCGTGCCCGCTCCGGTGAAGGACTCCTCCACCAGCTCGCGTCGCTGCTCCGGCGACGAGCCCGCGGGTGCCCAGAGGCCGACCACGTCCTGGTAGACGGCTTCGTCCAGGCGGCGTATCTCGCCTATGTCGACGGAGAGTTCGCCGATGAAGGAGGCGCCGGCCATCGACACCGGCCGGCGGGCGTGGGCCGGGTCCAGGTCCGTGCGGGAGACGCCGGCCGATGCCGCCGCGGCGGGGCGGCCCAGCCACGGCAGTTCGTGGTGGACGGGGAAGACCGGCTCCCCGCCGAGGAGCTGGTAGGTGCTGTCGGAGTCGCGGCGGTGCACCGAGTGGCAGCCGAGCCCGGCGGCCAGCAGGAAGGCGCGGTCGGTGCAGGAGCCGTAGGAGACGCCGGACGGGAGCAGGAGGCCGAGGATCCGGTCCGGTTCGGACACGTCGGCACGTCGGATCACGCGGCGCAGGAAGTCGCGCTGCGGGTCCTCGCCGAGGTGGTGCACGGTGACCTGCGCCGCCGGGGGCAGCGCGGTCACGGCACGGGCGTGTTCGGCGCGGGTGCGGTCGTCGGAGGAGTCGAGGATCAGGAGCTGGACGTCGGCGCCGAAGCGCTCGGCGGCGTAGGCCGCTTCCCGGTGGATCGCGGTGATGGTGGCGGAGCAGGCCCGGTTCGTGGGCAGGCACAGACAGATCCGGTTCACTGTGCCCCTTTCGCTGCGGCCCAGGAGTCCAGGCCCAGCAGCTTGCGGCCGAGGTCGTTCAGTTCGGCGGGGCCGTAGCGGAGGGCCTCCGGCCGGCGTGCGTCGCCGAGCAGGGTGGCGTTCCAGTCGGGAGTGCCGAGTGTGCGCCAGGACTCGACCCGTGACCTGCGAAGCGCGGTGTGCTCCTCCAGGGCGGGCATCATCGACAGGTACTGGACGGCCCGGACCGCGCCCGCGGAAAGGTTGGGCGCGACACCGTGCGCCAGCAGCCCGTTGAAGATCAGCAGGTCGCCGGCCTGGAGTTCGGGCCGGACCACGGGGAACTCGGTGCGGTCGGTCCCGGGCCTGATCGGGTCACGGCCGGCCGGCTGGGCGATGCGCCACTGCTCGAAGCGGCGGAACAGCTCCGGGGCACACTGGAAGCCGCCGAGTTCGGGCCGGGTGTCGTTCAGGGCGATGATGCCCTGCACCCGCTGCGGCAGCACGGCGAGGGTGGTGTCGACGTCCCAGTGCAGCTCGATGTCGAAGCCCTCGTCGGAGGGTTCGATCAGGGAGCGGGAACGGGTGCGGACGTTGGGCGGGTTGAGGTTGAGCCGGTCCAGGGTGACCCACAGCTCCTCGCAGTCCCACACGTCCACGAAGGCGTCGTAGACACGCCGGGTCTGGCGGCTGGCCCACAGGAGCTGGTGGTGGTAGGCCTCCACGAAGCCGTAGACGAACAGGTGCTGGTCGAGTTCGGAGCGGAACTCCGGCTCCTCGTACCAGGTATCGGGGTGGTCGGGGTCGAGGCCCTGGAAGTCCCAGGCGAATTCGAGCAGTCCCTTCGCCTCGCCGGGGGTGATGGCCTCCCGGACGACGACGTAGCCGTACGTCTGCCAGAAGGCGAAGTCCTCCTCGGACAGCACCCGCAGGGGCCGGGACTTCTCGAGGTCGCGCAGGGGGGTCGGGGCGAGGTAGGTCTCGCCGTCGGCGCTGAAGTAGGGGCGGCCGGACGCCGCTCGGTGGAGATAGGGGGAGGGCTTGTGCATGCCGTCACTCCGTGGTGATCGAACTGTGGCGCCCCCTCAAGCTGGACTAGACCATTTGAAGGTGTCAACGATTACCGGCCAGTACCCCCGTAAAAATGCCGCTCAACTGCCGCCCGAATGCCGTGGGTTGGGGACCCGAATGCGGTGGATCGGCAACCCGAATGCGGTGGATCGGCAACCCGGATGCGGTGGCTCGGGAACCCGGATGCCGAGGGTCGGCAACCCGCATGCGGTGGCTCGGGAACCCGGATGCCGAGGGTCGGCAACCCGCATGCGGTGGCTCGGGAACCCGCATGCGGTGGCTCGGGAACCCGCATGCGGTGGCTCGGGAACCCGTATGCAGAGGGTCGGGAACCCACATACCGTGGGCCGGGAAGAGGAAACGGCCGGCACCGGGCCTCGGTGAGGCCTTCGGTGCCGGCCGGAGAGTCGGGCCGTGCGGTGACGGGGCTGGGCCGTGAAGGCGGTCGCAGGTGCAGGGCCGCGGGGTTCAGCCCGCGACGACCGCCTCCGCCGCCGCCACGCCGCAGACGCGGGCGGCGCCGTGGGTGGCGATGTGCAGGGCGCCGCGCGGCGGAGCCTGCGGCACGCCCATCTCGACCACGACGGTGTCCGGGCGGGCGGCGAGCAGCTCGTCGAGGGCGGTGCCCATCCAGGCGTGCCGGTGCTCGTCCCGGACCACGGCGACGACGCGTCGGCCGGCCGCGGCCGCGAGGGCCTCCCGGCCCGCGGCGGGCCCGCCGAAGGAGCCCTCCGTGCTGCCCGGCAGCAGTCGGCACAGCTCGGCGGCCACGCCCCAGGGGGTCTGGTCGCCGACGGCGATGTTCGGGGCCGGGTTGAACTGGGCGACGTGGACCGGTCCGGTGACCGGCACGGCGCAGGCGGCCCGGGTCACGGTCAGGGCGCGGCGGGCCGCGACCAGGCCGATCTCCGGTTCGGGTACGACGGTTTCGGCCTCCTTCCTGGTCTCGGCCGTCCACCGCGCCAGCTCCCGCACCCGGGCGGCGGCATCGGCGAGGCGCTCCTCGGGCAGTTCGCCGGAGCGCACGGCGGCCACGAGCGCGTCGCGCAGGTTCAGCACGGTGCGCTCGTCGCACAGGCCGCCGCCGACGCAGATGGCGTCCGCGCCCGCCGCGATCGCGAGGACCACACCGTGCTCCAGGCCGTAGGTCCCGGAGATGGCACGCATCTCCATGCCGTCCGTGACGATCAGGCCCCGGTAACCGAGTTCGCCGCGCAGCAGGTCGGTGAGGATGCGCCGGGAGAGGGTGCCGGGGCGCTCCGGATCGAGGGCGGGGACGAGGATGTGCGCGCTCATCACGGCCCGGGTGCCGGCGGCGATGGCGGCGCGGAAGGGGGGCAGTTCGCGCTCGTACAGCGTGTCCGCGTCCACGTCGATGCGCGGGACCGCGTGGTGCGAGTCGACGTTGGTGTCGCCGTGCCCGGGGAAGTGCTTGGTGCACGCGGCGACGCCGGTGGACTGCAGACCCTCGACCCAGGCGGCGGTGTGCCGGGCGACCAGCGCGGTGTCCGCGCCGAAGGAGCGCACGCCGATGACGGGGTTGTCGGGGTTGGCGTTGACGTCGGCCGAGGGCGCCCAGTCGAAGTTGACGCCGCAGGCGGCCAGGCGCCGGCCCAGCTCGCGGGAGACCGCCCGGGTGAGGGCGGGGTCGTCGACGGCGCCGAGGGCGTGGTTGCCGGGGAAGGAGGAGCCGGTGCGCACGTCCAGGCGGGTGACGTCGCCGCTCTCCTCGTCAATGGCCACCAGCAGGTCGTCCCGCTCGGCGCGCAGCTGGGCGGTGAGCGCGGTGACCTGTTCCTCGGTGACGACGTTGCGGCCGAACAGGGCGACGGAGGCGAGGCCCTCACCGAGGCGGCGGCGCACCCAGTCCGGGGCGGTGGTGCCGTCGAACCCCGGCTGCAGCACCGCGAGCGCGTCCCGGGTGAGGGTGTCGGGCCCAGTGGTGAGTGTGGTCATCGGGGCGTCATCCCTTCACGGCGCCGTCGGTCAGACCGCTGACAGCCTTGCGTTGCAGGAAGATGAAGAGGATCAGGACGGGCAGCGCGAACAGTGACGAGGCGGCCATCGTGGCGCCCCAGTCGTCGCCGAAGGCGGTCTGGAACTGCGACAGCCACAGCGGCAGGGTCTGCTTCTCGATGTCCTTGTTGAGAATCAGGACGAGCGGGAACTCGTTCCAGGCGGTGATGAAGCCGAACAGTGACGTCGCCATCAGGCCGGGCGCCAGCAGCGGGAAGATCACCCTGACGAAGGCCTGGGGCCGGGTGCAGCCGTCGACCATGGCGGACTCCTCCAGCTCCTTGGGCACGGCGGCCACATAGCCTCGCAGCGTCAGGACGGTCAGCGGCAGCACCATGATCGTGTAGAAGACGGTGAGCGGGACCAGGCTGTCGAGCATGTCGTTGTCACGGACCAGCATGTAGATGGCGATGACCATGACCTCCCAGGGCGCCATCTGCGCCAGCATGAAGGTCACGACGAAGCCGCGCCGGCCCCTGAAGCGCATCCGGGCGAGCGCGAAGGCGGCGAACAGGGCGATGACGAGCGACAGGATCACCGCGCTGAGCGTGACGGTGACGGAGTTGAGGACCAGGGTCCAGAAGTGGTCGGCGTCCACGGCCTTCTTGAAGTGGCCGAAGGTGAGGTCGGTCGGGACCCAGACCGGGTTCTCGGAGATGATGTCGCCGGTCGGCTTGAAGGCCGTGGCGAACATCCAGTAGACGGGGAACACGAAGCCGACGAAGAGGATGACGGCCATCGCGTTGGGCCAGATACGGCCGAAGAGCGAGCGCTTCACAGCTCGTCCTCCTCTTGCTTGAGCACCATGCGCAGGTAGTACGAGGTGAGGGCGAGCAGCACCAGGATGGTCAGGAAGGAGATCGCGGCTCCGACGCCGAAGTGCTGGTTGCCGACGCCCTCGACGAAGGCGTAGACCGGCAGTGTCTCGGTGAGGCGGTCGGGGCCGCCCTCGTTCATCGCGAAGATCTGCGGGAACGCCTTGAACACCCAGATGACCTCGAGGAAGGTCGTGGCGTACAGGAAGGGCCGCAGGAAGGGGAAGGTCACCGAGGTGAAGCTCTTCCAGGCGCCGGCGCCGTCCAGGGAGGCGGCCTCGTACAGCTCCCGGGGGATCGTGGTGGTGGCGGCGTACAGGTTGATCGCGACGAACGGGATCGACATCCAGACGATGAGCAGTGTGACCACGGAGAAGGTGGAGAACTGCGAGCCGAACCAGTTGTAGTCGGCCATGGAGTGCCACCCGAGCTTGTCCAGGACCCAGTTGACGACGCCGAAGCGCTGGGCGAAGAGCCACTGGTAGACGGTGGTGGCCGCGATGACGGGCATGGCCCAGGCGAGGACGAGGCCCAGCATGAGCAGCAGCCGCATCTTCCTGCCGAGACGGGCCAGCAGCAGTCCGGTCAGGGTGCCGAACAGCATGATCAGGACGACGTTGGCGGCGGTGAAGAGGACCGAGCGCTCGACGACCTTCCAGAAGTCCGAACCGGTCAGGACCTCCTTGTAGTTGTCGACACCGTTCCACTCCGTGAGGTGCTGGATGAGCTGCCGTGGATTGAGGTTCTGGAACGACAGCATGCCGTTCTTCACCAGCGGCCAGCCGAGCAGGACCAGGGTGGCCAGCAGCGCGGGCAGCAGCAGGAGATAGGGGGCGGCGGCACCGCGGCGGGACCGGGCCCCGGGGCCGCGGTCCGCACCCGCAGGCGGCCTGGGTATCCGGGCCTTGCGGACAGCGGGCTCCCCGGCCGTGTCCGTGCCTTCGGTCTGCACTGACATGAGTTGCCATCTCTTCCGTGGCGGCTTGAGCCGCATCGGCCGTACGAACGACTGAGCCGGGGGCGTCCGCCGACGCCCCCGGCGCGGGTCATCAGTTCTTCTGGGCCAGGCGCTTGTTGATCTCGCCCTCGACCTGCTTCGCGGCGTCCGCCGCGGACTTACCGTTCAGCACCGCGGTCATGTAGGACTTGATCGGGTTCGGGGTGTTCTCCACCGCGGCCCACTCAGGGATCAGCGGGGTGGTGCCGCCGACCGCGGCGGCGGGAGCGGCGGCCTCGGCGACGGCGTTGCCCTTGAGGTTGGTCTCCAGGGACTGCTTGTTCGGGATGATGCCGTTCAGCTTGGCCAGCTCGCCCTCGAACTGGTCGGAGAGGGCGACCTTGAGGAACTCCTTGGCCAGGGCCTGCTTCTTGCTGCCCTGGGCGACCGCGAGGTTGGAGCCGCCGAGGAAGACGCCCTCGGGCTTGTCGGCCGAGGTGCCCGGGATGGTGAAGTAGCCGAGGTCCTTCTCGATGGCCTTGTTGGCCTGGACCGCGGTGCCGGCCTCCCAGCCCATGCCGATGAACGCGCCGGTCTTGCCCTTGGCGAAGACCTGGGCCTGCTGCGGGGTGGCCTCGTCCTTGTCCTTGGGGGCCTTGGAGTAGGAGGCGTACTTCTTGTAGACCTCCATGGCCGCGGCGACCTTCGGGTCGGCGAGGTTGGAGACGTACTTGTCGCCGTCCTTCTTCACCAGGTCGGCGCCCTGGCCGATGGTCAGGCCGTCGAAGAAGTACCAGTTCTGGCCGGGCAGGTAGAGCGGCTCGGCGTCCGTCTTCTTGCCGATGGCCTCCAGGTCCTTGAAGAACTCGTCCCGGGTCTTCGGGGTGCTCTTGATGCCGGCCTTGGCCCAGATCTTCTTGTTGTAGATGACGACGCGGTTGGCGAAGTACCACGGGGCCGCGTACTGCTTGCCGTCGTAGACGGAGGACTGGGAGACCGACGGCGTCCAGTCCGAGCCGATCTGCTGCTTGAGGTCGCCCAGTTCGGCGAGGCCGCCGGTGGCGGCGTAGGCCGGGGTCTGGGTGTTGCCGACCTCGATGACGTCCGGCGGGTTGTCCTCGGAGAGGGCGGTGGTGATCTTCTGCTGGATCCCGTCCCACTTCTGGATCTCGAACTTCAGCTTCGCGCCGGTCTTCTTCTCGAAGGCGGCCTGGACGTCCTTCGTCCACTGGGGCGGCGCCGAGCCGTCCATCGTCCAGACCGTCAGCGTCTGGCCCTTGAAGCTGTCCGGTCCCGCGGCCTTGCCACTGTCCTTGTCGTCGCCGCCGCACGCCGAGACGGAGACCATCATGCCCGCGATCACGATCGCGGCAGCAAGCTTGCGCTTCACGCCACCCTCCTCAGGGATGCCACTAACCCCCCACGCCCTCGGCGGTGACCTGCGTACGACGCTGTTGCACGTAGGGCTCGGGACCTGGCCACTAATGGTGTAGACCAGTACGGTGGAGCTTGGCCTAGACCTTTTGAGGTGTCAAGGGTGGTTCCGGAAGCCGGTCCCGGCCGTTACGAGAAAGTCACCGGAGCGCATCCGTCCCCTTTGCTGCGTCGCGCCCACTGGACTAGACCTCCAAAGTCAGTTGGACTAGACCATAGGGCAGTTGGTCGCTATAACGGGAGCCCACCCACCGAGCCGGGAAGGCAGGCATGACCACCGACGTCAGCAGCGCCCAGCACCACCGGGAGCCCGGCCGCACCGCGCGCGTGCCGAAGTACTACCGCATCAAGCAGCAGGTGCTGGAGATGACGCAGGCGCTCGAACCCGGCTCGGCGATGCCCGCGGAGCGTCTGCTGGCCGTCCGGTTCGCCACCTCGCGCACCACCATCCGGCAGGCGCTGCAGGAGCTGGTCGGGGAGGGCCGGCTCGACCGCATCCAGGGCAAGGGCACCTTCGTCGCCCAGCCCAAGCTGTACCGGACCCTCCAGCTCACCTCGCACACCGAGGACATGCGCGCCCAGGGCCTGGAGCCCGCCTCGCAGGTGCTGGACATCGGCGAGGTCCCCGCGGACGGCAAGCTGTCGGGCCTGCTCGGCATCGACACCGGCGAACGGGTGCTACGCATCGAGCGGCTGCGGCTGGCCAGCGGCGATCCCATGGCGATCGAGACGACCCACCTGTCCGCCCGGCGTTTTCCGGGGCTGCGACGGTCGCTGACGACCTACCCGTCGCTGTACACGGCTCTGGCCGAGGTGTACGGCGTCCATCTCGCGGAGGCCGACGAGACCATCGAGACCTCGCTGTCCACCCCACGCGAGGCCCAGCTCCTCGCCACCGACGTGGGCCTGCCCATGCTGCTGCTGTCCCGGCACTCCCGGGACGCCGAGGGAACCCCGGTGGAGTGGGTGCGCTCGGTGTACCGGGGCTCCCGCTACAAGTTCGTCGCCGCCCTGCGCCGGCCGGCACCCTGATGAGCCCGCTCCGCACGGCCACCGTCCCGGACAGCCTGGCCACCGTCCCGGACAGCCTGGCCACCGCACTGGTCCGGGCCCGCGAGGAGGCCTGCCTCACCCAGGGGGAGCTGGCCGAGCGGTCGGGGCTGAGCGTGCGGGCCATCCGCAACCTGGAGACCGGTCACACCGCCCGCCCCCGCAGACAGTCGCTGCTGCTGCTCGCCGAGGCGCTCGGGCTGCCGTCCCGGGAGGCCGGCCGGTTATTCCGGCTGCCCCGCACGGGGTCCCCGCCCGCTCCCCCGGAGGTGTCCGTACCGGCGGAGCTGCCGGCCGCGCCCCGCCACCGGCTGGTCGGACGGGGTGCGCTGGTGGCGGACCTGACGGCTCATCTCGCACGGCCCGGGCCCGGTCAGGGCAGGCCCGCCGTCGTCGTCGGACCTCCCGGCGCGGGGAAGACCGCGCTGGTCCTGCGGGCCGCCCACGAGGTGCGCGGCCGGTTCCCTGACGGACAGGTCTTCGTCGACCTGCCCCCCGCCCCCTCGCTTCCCGTCACCTCGGACATGCTCGTCCGCCGGATCCTGCGCTCCCTCGGCGACGCTCCTGCCGCTCAGAACCCGGAGGAGGCCCGGGCCCGGCTGCGGGACGCACTCAGCCGGCGGCGGGTCCTCGTGGTCCTCGACAACGTCGACAGCGAGACGCAGGTGCGGCCGCTGCTCGTGGACGACGGGCGGAGCGCCGTCCTGGTGGCCGCTCGGCGCGAACTGTCCGCGCTGCCCGACCGGTTCGGCCGCCGGGTCGGCACCCTGGACCGGCAGGACGGCTACCGGATGCTGGCCGATCTCGTGGGCACCGCCCGCACCCGTGGCGAACGGACGGCGGCACTCGCCGTCGTGGAGGCTTGTGCGGGGCTGCCGCTGGCCGTGCACATCGCCGGCCTGTGGCTCACCGCGCGCCCGCACCGGCGCATCGGCGAACTCGCCGACCGGCTGGCGGACGAGGGCGACCGGCTGCGCTCGCTGCACATCGGGGACCTGTCCCTGTCCGCGAGCGTGGCCGCCTGCTACCGGCTGCTGCCGCCCCCGCTGCGCGCCTCGCTGCACCAGCTGCAGCCGGTCGGCGGCGGCTTCGGGATCGACCAGATGGTGTCCCGGGTGACACCGTCGCGCCGGCTCGCCGTGGACCTGCTGGAGGAACTGCTGCACCGCCAGATGGTCCAGGCCGGCGAACCGGACCGGCACGGCCGGATCCGCTACCGCCTGTACGACGCGGTCCGCCTGTACGTGGCGCACGGCGCCGCACCGCCGCGGTCTCGGTCTCTGCACTGTCTGTAGGGGTTCGCCCTGGTCAGTCCAGGAACGCCGTCTCGATCCAGCGGCGCACCGCCCGCGGCCGCATCCGGTGCAGGCGGTCGACGGTGTCGGCCACCTCCGGGGAGCCGCCGACGGACAGGAACTTCTCCCGGACCAGGTCGGCGTGGCCGGCCCGGGTCTCCGGACCGGCGGCGCCCACCGGGATCAGCCGGGTGCGGGAGACCGTACGGCCGTCGGTGAGCCGCACGGTGACCCGGGCGCCGGTGGCCTTGGTGGACCGGGAGAAGTCCCGGTCGTCGGCCTGCAACGCGCCGATCAGGTCCACGAGTTCGTCCCCGCCGAACCCGCGCAGCCACGGCACGGCCAGCTCCCCCGCCTCCCGCACCGCCTCTCCGAACGGCGCGTCCGACAGGAACAGCTCACGGGTCATCTCCGTGTCGTGCTCCAGCCGGACCCGCTTGGCCAGCGACCAGCGGTCGGGGTCGTCCAGATGCGGCGAGGAGAAGTCGTCCACCGAGAACTCACCGGTGAGCAGGGTGGTGGCGACCGGGTAGGGCACGTCCAGGACCAGCGCGCCCAGCGGGGAGCCGGGTCCGGTGACGTACTGGGCGGCCCGCTCCCCCGCGAACAGCGTGTACAGGGAGGCCTCGACGACCACTTCGGCGACGTCGCCGGGCCGGAGGAAGCCGAGTTCCCGGTGGATCTCGGCGGCGCAGTCCACCGCCGCGTCGATACCGGGTCCGCCGGGGTGCATCTTGAACGACAGCGTGTCGGTGTGCCAGCGCCGGCCCAGCCCCTTCGCCACCGCCTGCGGCAGCGGCACGGTCGCGAACCGGGCCAGGAAGCCGTCGCTGTGCTCCATGATGTCCGGTGCCCCGCGCAGTCCGGCGTACGCCGCGTCGCAGGCGTCCATGGCGGTGCGCACCGGTGTGAAGGTGTTGAACAGGCGGGCGTCGCTGGCCAGGAAGGCGCGCATCAGCGGCCAGTTGGGCATGGCGAAGGCCAGCCCGAAGGCGTTCTCGAAGAGACCGGCGGAGGCCCGGTCGCAGTGCAGGCGTCCGGCGACCGCGCCGGCCAGGTGGGTGTGCACGGCGCTCTGGCCGCGCAGCGGCCCGAGGGTCGCGGAGGCGGTGATGCGGGCCGCGCACTCGTTGGCCGCGACCACCGCGGTGAGCAGCGACAGTCCGTCCAGCCGGCGGCCGTAGGCGAAGGCGAGCGGGACCGCGACCGTGGAGTTCGACAGATGTCCGGCGTACGCGGTGTCGTCCAGGTTGAGCCAGGAGCCGAGGGCCGCGAAGACGCCGGCGGCCTGCCGTGGGTCGCGCTGCATGGGGTGCCCGAAGGCGGCGACCAGTTTTCTGCCGAGGGGGTGCTTGAGACCGGCCCGGATGGAGGCGATCTGCGACAGCACCTGGCTCGCGGCGAGCTTGAGCACCCGGCACGGTATGTGCTGCGGGCGCAGTGTGGCGGCCCAGTGCGAGAGTTCGCGCAGCGGGGTGTCGGCCGGCCGGCGGCCGCGGGCGGCCCGGGGCAGGGCGGGTGCCTGGTCGGCCCAGTCGGCGCACAGGACCCGGGCGACGCTCTCCGCGAGGACAGCGGTCATGAGGCGGCTACCTTCCTTGCCGTGCGTGCGTCGAGAGCGGGAGCCCGCGTCGGGAGCGGGAACACCGGCGCGGGAGCACCGGGTGCCCGG